>JBBSQT010000014.1:0-17711 GCA_038243775.1 Actinomycetales bacterium
AGACTGGTCTAGAGCCATCGTGTGTTTGTGTCCTTTTGTGAGTTCTTTGATCGGTACTCACTGACCATCGCACGATGGCTCTTCACATCAGAAATCCGATGCTCAGCAACCGGAAACTACACCACTCCACGGGACGTAACCCTTCCGATTTCCGCGTGGTGTGAACTGCATCCCTATTATGTGTACGTTTGGTAACGAAACTGTAGGGTGATTGATGGGGTTCAGAGCTGCGCAAGCAGTAAAGACATCATCTAGAGGTATTGATTCATGATTCAAAGCACGGCAACGCTGCACCGACGGTCGGGCAGTCAGGCAGCGACAAGTCGGACCACGGCGCCGCAAACGGCACAACGCAAATACCTGCCGGAAGTGCAAGGATTGCGGGCTCTGGCTGTCCTCATGGTGGTTGTCTACCATGTGTGGATTGGCCGTATTTCCGGTGGCGTTGACATCTTCCTTTTGATCTCAGCATTCCTGCTGACGGGTCAGTTCGCCCGAAAACTCGAGTCCGGGCGCCCGCTCGCACTGCTGAAATACTGGGTCCACCTCTTCAAACGGCTGCTGCCCCTGATCACCGTGACCTTGGTGGCAGTGCTTGGGGCAACTTTTCTCTTCCTGCCGCAATTGCGGTGGGACAGCATTTTTGGCCAGACCTGGGCCTCCTTGTTCTACTACCAGAACTGGTTCCTGGCGGCAGAGTCAGTTGACTACTACGCGGCGCAACACAGCGTCTCGAGCCCGCTGCAGCACTTCTGGTCGCTCTCCATCCAAGGCCAGATATTCATTCTCTGGCCTTTGATCTTTGCTGTGGCAGCGTTGGTGGCCAAGGTGACCAGGCTGGGCATCCGCCGGGTTCTGCTGGCCTTGTTTGGCACGGTCTTTACCGCCTCTCTGGTGTATTCCATCATCACCACCGCAAACAACCAGGCGTTCGCCTATTTTGACACCCGTGCCCGCCTGTGGGAATTCGCCTTGGGATCCCTGCTGGCGCTTGCCCTGCCGTACTTGACGATTGCCCGCGGCCTGCGCATCATCCTGGGCTGGCTGGGCCTGGTGGCCATGCTTTCCTGCGGCATCGTTTTACAGGTTGGCCAGCAATTCCCGGGCTACATGGCACTGTGGCCCACTCTTGCCGCAGCCGCCATCATCGTGGCTGGTTTCACCGACAGCAAGATCGGTGCGGACCGGTTCCTGAGCGCGAAGCCGCTGGTCAAGCTTGGCGACAGCTCCTACGCGCTGTACTTGTTCCACTGGCCGGTCCTGATCTTGTACCTCGTCGTTTCCGGCAAAGACAGGGCCGGCTTGTGGCCAGGCCTGCTCATCATCGCAGGTTCGATCGTGGCTGCGGTTGTTGCCACCACGTTCATTGACACCCCGCTGCGGCGGAGCAAATGGCTGGAGCAAAAACGCCGGCGCGCTGTATCCGTCATCATTGCCGCCCTGGTGATCGTAGCCCTCCCGTTGTCAGGCTGGCAGGCTCAGGTGCGGGCGGACAATGCGGCTGCCATGGCCGAGTCTGCGCGCAACAACCCAGGTGCGGCGGCCACTGTTCCGGGCTACATCAATGAATCGGACCCCGAGCCGCAACTACTGCCGACGGCGGCTGCCATGCCCGATGATTGGCCCGTCTTTGAGGGTGGGAAGTGCCGCACCAACGGCAAGGAACTATTGAATATTTGCAACAATGGCATCACCGACGGCGAGAAGTCAATCGTGGTTCTTGGCAGTTCGCACGCGCACGTCCTGAACACCCCACTGCTGGAGATGGCCGGCAAGAACCACTGGAACCTGTCCTCAATCACGAAGGGGTACTGTCCCCTGGGTGCAGACGTTGCCACCGGGATTTCGGAAGGCTGTGCCGACTTCAACAAGGACACCATGGCTCAGGTCCTGGCCATGAAACCCGATGTTGTGGTGACGACCAGCACCCGCACCAATGTGCTGTGGGAAGAGCCGGAACTCCTTGATGATTCATGGATCTCTGCTGTGGAAACCCTCAGCGACGCCGGAATTGACGTGGTTGCGGTGCGGGACACGCCCCGGATCCCACAAAATGTGCCGGAATGCCTGGCGGAGACCCCAACGGACTTCATCGGCTGCGGTGCCAAGCGGATAGACCTGTTTTCGGACACCGCGCCCACGGACGACGTCGACCACGCCCTCCCAGGCGTGACGTTCCTGGACTTCACTGACTACTTCTGTGACGACACGTACTGCCCTGCCGTCGTGGGCAACGTCATTGTGTACAAGGACGACAACCATCCGACCCGCACCTTCATGGAATCCCTCACCCCATACTTTGAGCAGGAATTCATGGCGGCAACAGGATGGCAATCCAACTAAGCAAGACAACAAACAAGCTACGCAAAAGGGCCCGTCCACCAAATGGTGGACGGGCCCTTTTGACTTTGCCTGCGCGTATTAGGCGGGCTTCACATCGGGCTGGACATCGATCCAGTCAGCCAGACGGGAAATTCCCTGCTGGAGGTTGTACCGCGGCTCCCAGCCCAGAATCTCGCGTGCTGCGCTCGTGTCAGCCCAGGCGTGCCGGACATCGCCCTGGCGGTACTGGCCCGTCACGTGCGGGGCAGGCGCGCCGTAGCGGGCGGCAATGGTCTCGGCGGCGGTGCCAATCGTCTGGAACTCCCCGGAACCAATGTCCACCGGCTTGCCGGGAGTCTGTGCCGAGGTGGCGGCTGCAACGACGGCGGAGGCAACGTCGTCAATCAGGATGAAGTCGCGGCGGACCTGGCCGTCTTCGTACAGCGGGATGGAGCGCCCGCCCATGGCCATGCGGCAGAACAGGCTCATGATGCCCGTGTAGGGGTTGATCAGGGACTGGCCCGGGCCGTACACGTTCTGCAGGCGCAGGATGGCCGACTCGACCCCGTAGGATTTGGCCCAGGCGAGCAGGATGTTCTCCTGCGCCAACTTGGTGGCACCGTACACGCTGACAGGCGCCGGGAACACGACGGAGGCGTTCATGGCGGTGGGCTCAGCACCGGGGAAGTCCCACTCGGACTGGTCCAGGGTTTCGCTGGTGCGCTGGCCCGGGTAGAACACGGAACCTTCGGCGTCGCGCCAGGCTCCTTCGCCGTAGACGGCACGGCTGGAGGTCAGCACGATGCGGCGGGGGAGTGCCTTGTTGCGGATCAGGCCGTCCAACAGCTGTGAGGTGCCAACCACGTTGACGTGGGTGTGGCGGGTGGCCTCTTCCAGGGACTGCCCGGTACCGGTCTCGGCTGCGAGGTGGATGACGACGTCGGGCTTCACCTCGGGGATCACCTTGTCCCAGGTGCCGGCCTCGGTAATATCGGCGACGATCAATTCAACGCCCTGTGCCAAATCCTCGGGGCGTTCACCGGTTTCGTGGATCTGCGGGTGCAGGTTGTCAACCACCACAACCCTCTTGAACGCTTTGAGCAGCGGCTCAGAGATGGCGCAACCGATGAATCCTGCACCGCCGGTGATGAGGACGGTTTCCGTCCGTGTTTCGGGGGAGTTCTGCATTATGGGTTTCTTTCTTGAATTGATGGTGTCAGCCGTAAACCGGGACGATGCGTTAGGACCCGAAGATGTGGCGGGTGAGGGTCTTGGTGGCCGGCAGGTCGCGGGCAAGAACGGCCTTGGGAACCAATGCCAGTGCGTGGGCCCGGGAGGTCAACCGCAATTTTGCGGCCCGCTCGGCCTTGTTCCAACCCAGTTCATTCGCCTGGGCAGCGGCGAGGGTGAAGTAATCGCGTTCTCCCACGAACCGCGAACCGTCAATCAACTTCGACGAGGACGCGCTTTCCGAGTGGCGGCGGTACGCGAAGCAGACGGTGGGTTCGATCAGCAGCTGATCTCCTGCGTAGATCATGTCCATGATCAGGGCGAGGTCCTGGATGATGGGGAAGCCGTCGCGGAAGTCCACGGCTTTCATTCGATCGGTGCGGAACGCCAGGGCAGGCCAGTAGAGCCAGTCGCCATGCATCAGGTTCGTGGCAATGAACTCGCCGGACACCAGCTGGGGGCCGTTGCCATGGGGGCGGACCACCTTCTGCTTGACGACGTCGACAAAGGTCTTCACGACGGCGCTGTTCTCATCGATGACCTGTACGCCTGGCTGGATGATGGCCGCACCCGGGAACCGCTTGTGCGCGGCCAGAATGGTGGCCACATAGTTGGGCAGGAGAACATCGTCGCAGCCCAGGATCACCATGACTTCTTCCGTGGCCAGGGATACGCAGGTGCGGTAGTTTTCCGTGATTCCGCCGTTGACGTCCTTGCGGATGTACTTGATGCGGGGGTCCTGAAGGTCGGTGATGAAGTCCTGGATTTCCAAATCCGGGTAGGCGTCATCGACTACGGTCAACAGCCAGTCGTCGCTGGTTTGGGTCAAGACGCTGTTGACGGTTTCCCTCATATAACCGGGGTCTCCCCAGTAGGGAATGAAAATGTCCAAAGGCATTGTGAGCGGGTCTCTTTCTTACTGCAACGTGGGTCTTGCCGTGGTGGCTTATTCGTCGTCGAGCGGGCGGCCCTGAACCCCGGTGTGGTTGCCGGGGCCGGACAGAACTTCTATTTTTGTTTCAAGTTTGGCAAGTTGTGCGCGCAAAATGGCTGTTTCTTCTGCCAGGACACGGGTCTCGTCCTCCACGACGGAGATTTCCCATGACAGGTGGAGGCAGACGCCCAATGCCAGCACGATGCTCAGCGCGAAGAGCAGGTTTGAGGGGACCTGGATGCTCAGCGCATCGGCCACAAATTCCAGCAGGCGCGGGAATGCCGCCAGTACAAGCATGGCAACGCCGACCAGCAGCCACAGGACAGCGTACTTCTCGCGAATCTTCTTGCGCCGGAGCATGTCGAAGACCATCAGCAAAATGACAATGGAAAGGATAAAGGCAGCTAAAACCGACATGTTCTTAGATCACCCTGCTTCTAGTTCGGTAAGGGGCAAGGAGGACGGTTTTCTCGTCAGGGCAAAAAGGAAGGCGAAAATGCTTCGGCCCAGGTAGATGGCTGCCTTCAGGGGATTGTGGCTCGGTGTCCCGGCTTGGCGTGCACGCATTTCAACGGGCACCTGGGTGACCTTGCACCCTGAGCGGATGGCCACCACCAATGAATCAATGGTGTCCCCGAGATATTCGGCCGGGTAATGGTCCAGGTACTGGGCGATACCGCGGGTGTTGGCGGCCCGGAAACCGGAGGTGACGTCCGTCAGGCGGGTGCCGGCGAGACGGGAAATGGTTTTTGCCAGAAAGACCATGGCCCATTTGCGCGGGCCGCTGACGGTGTAGCTTCCCTTGTCGGCAAAACGCGCGCCAATGGAAATGTCGGCATGTTCCAGACCACTCAAAACAACTGCAATGTCCTTTGGATCATGCTGCCCATCGGCGTCGACTTGGATGACGGCGTCGTAGTCATTGCGGCTGGCGTACTTGAAGCCGGCACGCATGGCACCGCCAACACCTAAGTTAAAGGGCAGGTGCAATACCGTGGCGCCTGCTTCTGCGGCAACCTTGGCGGTGTTGTCGGTGGAGCCGTCGTTGACGACAAGAATGTCATATCCTTCCGGCCGGGCAAGGACTTCCCGTACGGTATTGCCGACGGCCAGACCCTCGTTCCACGCCGGCATGATGACAAGAACGCGTTGTAGGGATGGTTGGGTCATGATCTCTAATCTATACCAATCGGGGTCACAGGTCTGGGTAGCTGCATGCGGCATGCCTCACCTCGCGGCGTTGCGCTGCTAGTGCAATCCGTAGCTGGCAGCGGAATGCCGCAGGTAAATTTTTGTATAGCTCTTGGGCGCAGTTTTGAGCAGTAGAGCGGCTGCGGCGAACTTTGGTTGCACGAATGCGGCGGAGAAAATCCAAGAGATTTTCAAGGACTTGCGGCACTCCGTGATGGCGGTCTGGGCTTGCGGCTGGTGTTTGAGTTTGATGATGGCGCTTTGCGCCCCAATCATGGTGATCAGCAACAACATGGTGGCGTAGGGCTTGGCGAAGCGTCCCTGGCGCAGTTCCACGGGCAGGTTCCGCTCCAGATCCGCCAAGGCCAGATCCGAGTCACTTCTGGAGGGGATGCGGCCCCACGTCAAGGAATCGGAGGAGATGTAATACCGGTTTAGCGGGGTGGCGGAGCTGCGCACCGCCCGGGCCTTGGAATCCAGGAGGATGTTGATGGTCATATCCTCAAAACGGGTGGAGCCCTCGGGGAAACTGATGGTCTCGAAGAGGCTGCGTCGGTAGACCTTGTCCCATGCAAACGGCAGGATGTTATCCATCATGGCCGAACGCATGGCCTCCAATCCGGTGCTCTGCCCAATGAATGCACTGTGTCGGATGGTTTCGCTGCCGTCCGGGCGGACCACGACGTGCCCGGCCATCGAGATGTCAATGCCATCCGACAGCGCGGCCACGTGGTGGGACAGGAATTCGGGCAGATACTCATCATCCGCGTCAAGGAATGCCACGAAGCTTCCCCGTGCCTGGCGCAGCGCTTCGTTCCGGACGCCGGAGGGCCCCGCATTGACGGCCATGTCCACGAGTTGGATCCGGGCATCGGAGGTGTCCTCGATGAGGCCCTGGATGAGCTTAACGGTGTTGTCCGTGGACGCATCGTTGACCACGATCAGCTCGAAGTCCCTGAAGGACTGGACCAGGACGCTTTTGATGGCCCGTTCAACGGTTGCGGCCGCGTTGAAGCAGGGCATGATGACGGAGACGAGGGGCATCTTATCCATTGAGTGAATCCTTGGGAGTTGACGAAACCAGGATGGACTTTCGGTGGTGGGCCATGACGCCCACCGCATGAATGATGGACCCAAGAATGGGGCCGGCAAAGAGAGCGACCACGACAGTTTGTTCAAGGGGGCCCGGGACAAACAGCCAGCCGATGGAGACTACAGAGGCCACCACCCAGCCGGTCAGATACAGGCGGTGCCGGCCCAGGGCCATGGCGGCTGTTCCGGTGAGCGTCAGGATGGCCAGGAATGCTGCGGCCAGGGTCAGGGCGCCCAGCAGCAGTCCGGGGACGGAGTAGTCCGGGCCGAAAATGAGCATGATCCAGGGCCCCACGAGTGCGGCGGCCACCGCACCCACAACACCCAGACCGACGACGGCGGCGAGCGGCTTGAGCAGCACCTGGTGCGCAGGGCGTTGGGAATGGATCAGCGCGGTCATGACCACTCCCTGGAATGCCTGCAGGGGGATCATGATGGGTGCCCGGGTCAATGAGATGGCCAGCAACAGTGGCGCGGCCAGGGCAAAGTCCGCCGGGTCTGCCGCAATCTTGATCACCGCGGGGAGGCCGGTGACAAGGACGGCCGTGGCAGCCGCCGTCGTCATGGCCAGAATGCAGCGAATGATGTAGCCCTTGATGCCAACGTCGGCACGGGCACGCAGGCCCGCCCGTCCGCCCGACGAAAAGACGGCGAAGTACAGCCAGACGAGCGTGCCGCTCAGGGCGCCAAATTCGAGTCCGACCAGGCTGCCGCCGAGGAAGGCCGCCAAGGCCATGATCAGGAGCCGAAAGATGGCTTCCGCAGCGGCCAGCCCGGAATAGGTGCCCCAGCGTTCCAGACCGGCGGTGGCTCCGGCCAGGCCGATGTGGCCGGCATACAGCAGCACCGCAAGTGCAAGGCTCAGCCACAACAGCTGTGGCGCATGGGGAATCAGCGCGGGCATCCACCATGGGCTGGTCACGGCCACGATGAGTGCACAAACGCCGCCAATCAGCAAAGACACTGGCAGTACGGGGGCCCCGCGTGGGTGGAGATTGCCGGTGCCCATGGACCGGGACTTCACCGCGCGGGTGGCCTCGGTCATCAGGCCGGTCAATATGCCAAAGAGGCCCAGCAGGACACCCCAAAAGGCCAAAAAATTGGCGTTCTCGGCCGGGGTCAGGCTGCGGGAGGCAACAATCAGCACCAGGTAGCCGCACGCGGCAGCAATCAGGGAAGACAGTCCAACGGCCGAGAGGGTTTTACCCTTGCGGGGCGTCGCTTGGGACACTGCTAGCCGAGTCCAATGACGGGGCTCACACTGTCCCACACCTTGGCATTGCACCGGTTGTCCCGCTGGAAGGAGACACGAATGTGCTTGCCGTTGGATTCCCCGAAGACATCGGCCAACACCTGGTTGCCGGTGCCGGTGCACTTCTCGTCGTCGGCTGGAACCAGCTTGGTGTCAAACACGGCAGTGGACTTCTCCACGAGCGCGCAGGCGCCATCGCCATCAGGGATGCTGGTGGGAGCCACGGCCCTGCGTTCCTCACACACCAGATTGCGGGTGCTGACGGCCAGTCCGTTGCCTTCCAATGTGGTGATGACCAACTTCGTTGTAGCCTCGCCTGTGGCAGTGGGGTAATCCGTGTCCAGAGGGGCCTGACTGGTTACCGGGGTTGCGGGGGGTGTGGTCGGTGTCTCATCGACTATTGCGCATCCGGAAACCGTGGTCACCAATAGTGCTGCCAGGGCTGTTGCTGCCCAGAGTTTCTTCAAGATGCTCCTCCATAAGTTGCGTGGCAAGCCTACCTTACGGACCCGGGCGCAAACTTTGAGCCGTCACATCCGCCATCCCACCCAGCACAGCCCACCCAGCACAGTGCCCCCAGCACAGCTCACCCCGCACAGTGCCCCGCGCGTCTCGCGCTCGCGAAGCCGGGCCGTTGCCCACCACAGCCGGCTTAGACTCCGCTTAGACTCCGCCACCGGTCGTCAGGACGAGGGTCGCCGTCGTCAAACCTGCGGGGTGGTCCGGGTGTTCCCGTATGCTGGCCTAATGCGAAATCTCCTTGTAACCGGTGGTGCCGGGTTCATTGGTTCGAACTTTGTTCATTATGTGCTTAAGAACACTGATTTGGGTGTGACGGTGTTGGACAAGCTTACGTATGCCGGTAATCTGGCGTCCCTCCAGGGGCTGCCGGAGGGTCGTTTCAGTTTTGTCCAGGGTGATATTTGTGATGCTGAACTTGTTGATTCCCTGGTGTCCCAGGTGGATGCGGTGGTGCATTATGCGGCGGAGTCGCACAATGACAATTCGCTTCAGGACCCGCGCCCGTTCCTGGAGACGAACATTATTGGCACGTACACGCTGATCGAGGCGGCCCGGAAGCACAACACGCGTTTCCATCACATCTCCACCGATGAGGTGTATGGGGATTTGGCGTTGGATGAGCCGGCGCGGTTCACGGAGGAGACCGCTTACGCGCCCTCGAGCCCGTATTCCTCCACGAAGGCCGGCTCGGACATGCTGGTCCGTGCGTGGGTGCGTTCCTTTGGTCTGGCGGCAACGATCAGCAACTGCTCGAACAACTATGGCCCATATCAGCATGTGGAGAAGTTCATTCCGCGTCAGATCACCAATGTCATCGACGGGATCCGTCCCAAGCTTTATGGCAAGGGTGAGAACGTGCGTGACTGGATCCATGCGAATGATCATTCCTCGGCCGTGTTGGCGATCCTGGAAAAGGGCCGCATTGGCGAGACGTACCTGATTGGTGCCGACGGGGAGAAGAACAACAAGGACGTCGTGGAGCACATCCTCACGGCGATGGGCCAGCCCGCGGATGCGTATGACCATGTGGTGGACCGTCCCGGCCATGACCTGCGGTACGCGATTGAATCGGCGAAGCTCCGCACGGAACTGGGGTGGGAGCCGGCGTTTGCGAACTTTGATGCGGGCCTGGCTGACACGATCACGTGGTACCAGGAGAACCAGGACTGGTGGCGCCCGCAGAAGGCTGCGACCGAGGCGAAGTACAAGGAACAGGGCCAGTAGAGCATGAGCATCGAATTCTCCAAACCACTCTCCGCGACCGCGACACCGATCCCGGGTGTTGTTCTGTACGAGTTGCCGGTCCATGGTGATAATCGCGGCTGGTTTAAGGAAAACTGGCAGCGGGAGAAGATGCTGGCCCTGGGCCTGCCCGATTTCGCGCCCGTGCAGAACAACATCTCCTTCAATGAAAAGGCCGGCACCACCCGCGGCATTCATGCCGAGCCGTGGGATAAGTTCATTTCCGTGGCCACGGGCAGGATCTTCGGTGCCTGGGTGGACCTGCGCGAAGGCCCGTCATTCGGTGCGGTGTTCACCGCCGAGATGGATCCCTCGCACGCCATTTTCATTCCGCGCGGTGTGGGCAATGCCTTTCAAACCCTGGAAGACACCACCGCCTACACCTACCTCGTGAACGACCACTGGTCCGCCGATGCGCAGGGCCGGTACACCTTTTTGAACCTCGCCGATGAGACCGCGGGCATTGCTTGGCCGATCCCGTTGGAGCAGGCCGAGCTTTCCGAGAAGGACAGGGCCCACCCGCGCCTGGGGCAGGTGAGACCGATGGCGGGGAAGAAGACCCTGGTGTTGGGGGCCGACGGCCAGCTCGGCAAGGCGCTGCGCAAAATGTACGACGGCGATGCGAGCGTTGAGTTTGCCGCGCGGGCTGATTTTGACCTGACCGCTGCGGGCTCCTACACGGGGCGGAACTGGAAAAATTACGACACGATCATCAACGCTGCCGCGTACACGGCCGTTGACACGGCCGAAACACCCGAAGGCCGCACAGCTGCCTGGGCCATCAATGTCACCGCCGTGGCACAACTGGCCAAGGTCGCTTCTGACCACGGGATCACCCTGGTCCATGTCTCCAGCGACTATGTCTTTGACGGCACCCAGGCATCGCACTCCGAGGATGAGGCGTTCTCCCCGCTGGGCGTTTACGGCCAGTCGAAAGCTGCCGCAGACGCCGTTGTGCAAACAGTGCCGCGGCACTACATTGTGCGCACCAGCTGGGTCATTGGCGAGGGCAACAACTTCGTGGCCACCATGGCGAACCTGGCCGGGCGAGGCATTGCCCCCTCCGTGGTCAACGACCAGGTGGGCCGCCTAAGCTTCACGGCGGATATTGCCGCAGGCATCAAGCACCTGCTGGAATCCAACGCCGGTTACGGCACGTACAATCTCAGCAATGACGGGGAACCACAGACGTGGGCGGACATTGCCGGCGACGTCTACGAACTCACCGGCCACAGCCGCGACGCCGTCATCGGGGTCAGCACGGAAGACTACTTCAAGGACAAGAAAGCCGCGCCGAGACCACTCGCCAGCACCCTGGAATTGAACAAAATCAAGGCCACAGGATTCACCCCCGCCCCCGCCAACCAACGCCTGCGCGAATATTTGGAGAAGTAATTGATGGAAAGCAAGAAAGTTCTCGTCACCGGAGGCGCCGGATACATTGGTTCGCACATGGTCCTGTGCCTGCTGGAAGCCGGGCACGACGTCGTCGTCCTGGACAACCTGGCGAACTCGTCGGCCGAGTCGCTGGCACGCGTTGCCGAACTGACCGGGCGGACGCCGGAATTTGTGGAATTGGACCTTCTTGACGCGGCCGGCGTGAACGCCCTGTTCGCCTCCTCGAACTTTGACTCGGTCATCCATTTCGCCGGTTTGAAGGCTGTGGGGGAGTCCGTGGCGAAGCCTCTGTGGTACTACCAGAACAACATTGTGGGCACCCTGAACCTGCTGGCCTCCATGGAGAAGCACGGCGTCCGTTCACTGGTCTTCAGCTCCTCCGCCACGGTGTACGGCGCCAGCGAAGAAGTGCCGCTGATTGAAAAAATGCCGCTCGACGCCACGAACCCGTACGGGCGCACCAAGGAACAAATCGAGGATATCCTCACCGACTTGGGCGCTGCCGATCCCACCTGGCGGGTGGCGCTGCTGCGCTACTTCAACCCGGTGGGTGCGCATGAATCCGGCCGCATTGGCGAGGACCCCACCGGCGTCCCCAACAATCTGCTGCCCTTCGTGGCCCAGGTTGCCGTGGGCCGCCGGGAGAAGGTCATGGTTTTCGGCAATGATTATCCGACGCCGGACGGCACGGGTGTGCGCGACTACATCCACGTCATGGACCTGGCCGCCGGGCACCTGGCCGCGCTGGATTACCTGGGCAGCCACGAGGGTGTCTTCACCTGGAACCTGGGCACCGGCAACGGCTCCTCGGTGCTGGAAGTTATCGCGGCCTTCGGTGACGCCGCCGGGGCGCCCATTCCCTTCGAGTTTGCAGCGCGGCGCCCGGGCGACGCCGCTGTCAGCTATGCCGATCCCTCGGCCGCCCTGGCCGACTTGGGCTGGTCTGCGCACCGCAACCTGGCCCAGATGTGTGCCGACCATTGGCGCTGGCAGAAGAACAACCCGAACGGCTACGCAGGTATCCAGTAGGTCAACAACGACTCACCTCGGGGCGCGGTACTCTGCGGTAACGCTCATCACCCCACATCCTTGGGCCAGGTGGGGCCGCTATCGTGCAGTCCAGTAGTCTTGTGAATGGCCTGCCCGCCCGGAGGGTAGGCGGCATTGGGATGTTGGTGTCCCAACAACTAATGAAAACGATGAGCCCCAGAGCCTTCAGGAGATGACGGTAGTTGCATGACTTGGTTTGAGACGGTTCCGATCTTTTTGGCTGCCGCCTTGATCATCTACGTTCCCGGTGCCATCGTCGCCCGTGCCGTTGGCGCCCGCGGACTGACGTGGCTGGTCCTCGCGGCGCCGCTTTCGGTCTCGCTTGCGGTCCTAGGCCCAATCGCCGCGAACCTGGTTCACATTCGCTGGAACACCGTGGTTTTTGCCGCCCTGACGATCGGTGTTGCGGCGGTGGCCTGGGCCATCCGAAATTTTACGCCGGGGCGGGATAATCGGGCTGCCAAGGCGGCATGGAGCAGTTCGTCAACAGCCATTCTCTTCGGGGTGCTCGGCGGCCTGCTGTTTGGCGTAACCGTCATTGCTGCCAGGCTCATGAAGATCTTTGTTGCGCCAGGCAATATCTCCCAGACCTACGACAACGTATTCCATCTGAACGCAGTCCGTTTCATCATGGAAACAGGCAATGGGTCGTCTCTGGCCATGGGCAATTTGAATCGCGACGATCCCTCGGGCTCGTACCCATTCGCATGGCACAATCTGGTGGCCATGGTCGCGGAACTGACCAATGTCCCTATCCCCGTGGCGGTCAACGCAGTCAATATTGTCATCGGCGCACTCGTCTGGACCATCTCTTCGATGTACCTCGCCACGAGGGTTGCCGGAACCCGCCCGGCCATCCTCCTGATGACCGGGATCCTTGCAGGAGCCTTTGGCGCTTTTCCCTACTGGGCGGTCGGGTGGGGCGTGTTGTATCCGAATTTCCTGGCCATTGCCATGCTCCCGGCATTTGTCGGGTTGGCCGCCGATCTCCTCCGGATTTCAGCGTCTCCCCGCCCGCCAACACTCCAGACGCTCACGCTACTGGTTGTTGGGGTGCCCGGGTTGGCGTTCGCCCACCCCAACATGCTTATGACATTGGGGGCATTCGTGGTCCCGATGTTGCTTGTCTGGTGGGTTCAGTTCGTGGTCACCAGGCGGCAAAGAAGCCGTCCGTGGCGACTCGTTGCCTTTGCGGGATTGACGGTGGCGCTCTATCTGGCGCTTTTTTTGGTCGCGTGGGACCGGATACGTCCCAGCGTGTCGGGTTCCAGCTGGCCCCCATTCTTGACGATACCTGTCGCTTTGGGTCAGGCGCTGACCACCTCTCCCTTCGATATACCGTTGTCGTGGCCGATTCTGGTACTGACAATTCTTGGGCTCGTCTCAGTCTGCACAAAACGGCGCCAATGGTGGATTTTGGGGCCGTATTTGGTGGGCATCATGTTCTACATCGTAGTTTCAAGTTTCCCGGCGGCTGCCTTTCGGCAATCCATCACAGGAGTTTTTTTCAACGACAGCAATCGCCTTGCGGCGTTGCTTCCCGTCATGGCGCTGCCCTTGACAGCCATGGGTGCGGTTTGGGCATTTGACCAGGTGCTGGCAAGAATGCCGGATTCCGCCCTGTCCAAGCGCTCATTTCTTGCTGTTGCGGCCTCCATCGGGGCTCTGGTCGGCGTGGCCGTGGGAGTTGCGGCACAGAACAACGCTGTTAAGTCCACGCAGGCTCAAATAAGTGAGTATTACATTTCTTCCCCTGCCTCCTGGCTATTGACCACTGACGAGGCGGCTCTCATGTCGCGTCTGCCCACCACCGTTCGGTCTGATGCGACAGTCATCGGGAATCCAGCCGCCGGCGGTGCCTCCCTTGCCTATGCGCTTGCGGATCGAAGGGTGGTTTTGATGGGGATATCTTCATACCAAAGTGCTGCGCTCAAGACCATCAACCAACACCTCCCGGCCATGACGGAAAATCCGGGAGTATGCCAGGCAGTCCGCGAACTGAAGGCTTTCTATCTCTTGGACTTTGGCAACCGGCAGGTCCGTGGCATAGATACCTCCCTCCCGACCTCGGAAGACCTGGCTGACACTCCGGGGCTGACCCTTCTCGACCAGGAGGGGCCGGCAAAACTCTACCGGATTGATGGGTGCCAGTAGCATGCGATTCCCAGGCAACGGGCCACCTGCAGCACCCATCCGGAGTTCCGAGGCTGCCAGCCGCCAACCGTGTGGGTTGGCTCTCACTTGACGCGGACGGGTGCCAAGGCCGATATTCTTATACTCGCGGCAGCATGCCAGCAGTCAGTGCACCGGTTTGGGCCGATCCGCCACTATTCCAGCAAATTCAACAGATTAGGTTACGCAACGTGAAGATTGCAGTCATTGCACTGGGCAAGATCGGGCTGCCCCTGGCAGTCCAGTTCGCCTCCAAGGGCCACGACGTGGTGGGCGTGGACGTCAACCAGGCCGTTGTTGACCTGGTGAATGCCGGCACCGAACCGTTCCCCGGCGAGGCCCACCTGCAGGAGAAGCTCTCCGAGCTGGTCCCCGCCGGAAAGCTGCGTGCGACGACGAACTACGCCGATGCGGTCCCCGGCGCCGACGCCGTGGTTCTGGTGGTGCCTTTGTTTGTTGACTCCGAGGCCAAGCCCGACTTTGGCTGGATGGACACGGCCACGGCCGAACTGGCCCGCCACCTGACCCCGAACACCTTGGTTGCCTACGAGACCACGCTGCCTGTTGGCACCACCCGCACCCGCTGGAAGCCGGCCCTGGAGGCGGGTTCCGGCCTGGTTGAGGGCAAGGACTTTCACCTGGTGTTCTCACCAGAACGCGTCCTGACGGGCCGGGTCTTTGAAGACCTGCGCAAGTACCCGAAGCTGGTGGGTGGGCTTTCCGATGCCGGCGCAGCCAGGGCCATCGAATTCTATGAGGCCGTGCTCGACTTTGATGAGCGCCCGGACCTGTTCCGTGCCAACGGCGTCTGGGACCTCGGTTCCGCCGAAGCCTCCGAGCTGGCCAAGCTGGCCGAGACCACCTACCGGGATGTGAACATTGGCCTGGCCAACCAGTTCGCCCGCTTTGCCGCCAAGACGGGCATCGACATCTACCAAGTCATCGCAGCCTCCAACTCGCAGCCCTTCAGCCACATCCACCAGCCCGGCATCGCCGTGGGCGGGCACTGCATCCCCGTCTACCCGCGCCTGTACCTGTGGAATGACCCGGACGCAACGGTGGTCCGGGCCGCCCGCGCAGCCAATGCTGACATGCCGGATTACACCATTGGCCTCCTGGAAGGTGCCTTCGGGGACCTGGCCGGGGCACGCGTCGTCGTCCTCGGTGCCGCCTACCGCGGCGGGGTCAAGGAAACGGCGTTCTCCGGAGTGTTCGACGCCGTTGAGTCCATCAACCGCCGCGGCGGCACGGCACTTGTCCACGACCCCCTGTATACCGATGAGGAACTGGGCAAGCTCGGATTCGTCCCGTACCACTTGGGGGAGCCCGTGGATGCCGCCGTGGTGCAGGCAGACCACGCCGAATACCGCGGCCTGGCCCCGGCTGACCTGCCGGGCGTGCAGGCGTTCATCGACGGGCGGCGGGTAAGCTCGGCAGAGAAGTGGCCCGGCATCACCTACCGCGTCATCGGCAAGGCCTAAACGGTCCCCCCGCATCCATCAGGAGTAGCAGCATGACTTACATTGCCCCCAGCGCCGATGTCGCCGAACAGGCCACGCTCGGGCCAGGCACCAAGGTGTGGCACCTGGCCCAGGTCCGCGAGGACGCCGTGCTCGGTGAGAACTGCATCGTGGGCCGCGGCGCCTACGTTGGCACCGGAGTAAAAATCGGTGACAACACCAAGATCCAGAACTATGCCCTGGTCTACGAACCGGCCGTCCTGGGCCACGGCGTCTTCATCGGCCCGGCCGTGGTGCTGACCAACGACACCTACCCGCGCGCCGTCAGCCCGGACGGTTCACTCAAGAGCGCCCACGACTGGACACCCGTCGGTGTCACGATCGAGGACGGCGCCTCCATTGGCGCCCGTGCCGTGTGCATCGCACCGCTGACCATTGGCCGCTGGGCCACCATCGCCGCCGGGTCCGTGGTCACCAAGGACGTGCCCGCGTTCGCGCTCATGGCAGGGGTGCCGGCCCGCCGCCTGGGCTGGGTGGGCAAGGCCGGCTTCCCCTTGAAAGAAGCGGACGGTTTCTGGGTGTGCCCGGAAACCGGGGCAAAATACATTGAAGATTCACAATCCCTGAAAGAGGCAGAGGACAACTCATGAGCCAAGACTTCATTCCCGCAGCAAAACCGATCATCGGCGCGGAGGAGCGGGCGGCGGTCGACGCCGTCATGGCCTCCGGCATGTTGGCCCAAGGTGCCGAGGTGGCCGGCTTTGAGGAGGAATTCTCGCGGGTCCTCCTCGACGGCCGTGCCAGCGTCGCCGTCAATTCCGGTACCTCCGGTCTGCACCTTGGCCTGTTGGCTTCCGGTGTTGGCGCCGGCGATGAGGTCATTGTTCCGTCCTTCACCTTTGCCGCGACCGGCAACTCCGTGGCCCTCACCGGCGCCACCCCCGTTTTTGCCGACATTGAGCTGGACTACTACGCCCTGGACGTGGCGCATGTGGAATCACTCATCACCGAGCGCACCAAGGGCATCATGCCCGTGCACCTCTATGGGCACCCCTTCGCCGCGGAAGCCTTCGCCGCATTGGCGGACAAGCACGGCATTGACCTTTACGAGGACGCAGCACAGGCCCACGGTGCAGCCCTGAACGGCAAGAAGGTCGGCACCTTCGGCAAGTTCGCCATGTTCAGCCTGTACCCCACCAAGAACATGACCTCAGGAGAGGGCGGCATGGTCTCCACCTCGGATGCCACCGTGGAGCGCAAGCTGCGCCTGCTGCGCAACCAGGGCATGGACAAGCAGTACGAAAACGAGCTGGTCGGCTTCAACAACCGCATGACCGATCTGCACGCCGCCATCGGCCGCGTCCAGCTGACCAAGGTCATGGGCTGGACCAAACAACGCCAGGACAACGCAGCATTCCTTACCGCAAACCTGGAAGGCGTGGGCACCCCGAAGGTTGCCGAAGGCGCCGAGCACGTCTACCACCAGTACACGATCCGGGTGCCGGAAGGCCGCGACGAACTGCACACCCGCCTGCGCAGCGAGTTCAACATTGGCTCCGGCGTGTACTACCCGGTGCCGAACCACCGCCTGCCGTCCTTCAACCGGACCGAGGACCTGCCCAACACCGAAATTGCGGCCAAGGAAGTCCTGTCGCTGCCGGTCCACCCCTCGCTGCGCCAGGACGATCTTGAACGCATCGTGACCGCCGTGAACACGATCATCAAGGCAGGTGCCTGAGCATGGCGAACCTGCGCGTTGGCCTCATCGGCCTGGGCATGATGGGCCGGCACCATGCACGGGTCATCCGTGAAGTTGAGGGCGTGGACCTGGTGGCCGTGGCCGACG
>JBBSQT010000015.1:0-15243 GCA_038243775.1 Actinomycetales bacterium
AAGAACGGCCCGCTCGAAAGCAGGCCGTTCGGTTTGCACGAAGCGCCAAGCCACTGGGGCTAATGAGGGGTTGCCACCCAGTGCGGGTCCGGTCCCGGACCTGTGCGGTTGCAGGCAGACGGTCCGCAGCCAGCTAATCCGCAGCCAGCTAGTCCGCAGCGGCCCGGCGCCCCCGCACCTTTGGGATGGCGCCCGTGGTCCAGTCCTGGAACCCGGCCCCGGACTTGCCTGCATCCGAGGTTCCCGGACCGGCCTGGGATTTTGAACCGGTGCCTTGGTCGGTTCCGGAGTCGGCACCGGATCCAGTGCCGGAGCCGGGCTTGTGCACCACCCGAAGCGCCTTGATAAGGTCGTGGCGTTCCTTGCGCCCTTCAACCAGGCGGTACAGCACCGGCACCAGTATCAGCGTCAGCGCGGTGGAGGAAATCAGGCCACCCACCACCACCACGGCCAGCGGCTGCGAGATGAACCCGCCACCGCCGGTGATGCCCAGCGCCATGGGTGTCAGGGCAAAGATGGTGGCCAGGGCCGTCATCAGGATGGGCCGCAGACGCTGGCGGGCACCATGCTCAATGGCGTCGGCCACGTTCATGGCCGGCCGGTCGCCGGCTGGCCGCCTGTACTGGTTGATCAAATCGATCAGCACAATGGCGTTGGTGACCACGATGCCCACCAGCATCAGCATGCCGATCAATGACGGCAGGCCCAGCGGTATCCGCGTGATCAGCAGCAGCGCAATGGCGCCCGTGGCTGCGAACGGAATGGACACCAGCAGGATCAGCGGCTGGACCAGCGACTTGAACGCCGCCACCATGATCACATACACGATGGCGATCGCGGCCAGCATGGCCAGACCCAATTGCTGGAAGGACTCCGCCTGCTGGGTGGCGGCACCGCCGATCGTGGCGATGGTTCCTTCCGGGAGGGCGGCCGAATCGAGACGCTTTTGCACCTCGGCGCTGAGTGAACCGAGGGCGTCGCCTGCAGGGGTCACTGAAACCGTGGCGGTGCGCTGGCCGTTGGAGGAGGTCACTGACAGAGGGGTCTGGACCTCAGCCACGGTGGCCACAGCGGAGAGCGGAACCATCCCGCGGGCGGTGGGGACCTGCGCGGCAGCCAGTGCTGCCACAGAATCAAACTTCGTGCCGAGGCCGATCTGCACCCGGTAGTCGGTGGTGTCGATGCGGATGGTGCCGCCAGGGACGGGGCTGACCGTTGCGGCCAGCAGGCCGGTGATCTGCTGCTCGTCCAGGCCGGCCGCAACAGCCTTGGCCCGGTCCACGCTCACCTGGACAACAGGCTGGGCGCCGCTGAGGTTGCTTTCCACCGACTGCGCCTCGGGAATGTCCTTCATCGCCTTGACCAGGGCGTCGCTGGCCTGCTGGAGCTCCTCACCCGTGGTGGCCTTGACCGTGACGTCCACGGAGGAGGACATGCCAAAGCCGCCGCCCTGCGAGCCGAGACTGATCTCGCCGGCATCCTTGACACCTTCGACGGCGGTGCGCACCTTCTCCTGCAGCGCCACCTGGTCGGCGGCGGGGTCGGTGATGACCTGGAACTGGGCACTTGAGGCACCCGAAGACAGCAGCGCCGAGAATGCGCCGGAACCGTTGCCGATGGTGACCTGGACGGCCGTGATCCCGGGAACCGTCTTGAGTTTGGCTTCAACCTTCTTGGCGGCCTCGTTGGTCACGTCGAGGCTGGTCCCGGCCGGCATGTCCTGCTGGATGCTCAGGCTGTTTTGCCCGGTGTTGCCCAGCAGGTTGGTGGGCAGCAGGGGTGTCATGGCGAGCGTCGCAGCCAGCACAAGGCCGCCGGCGATCAGTGTCACGACCGGGTGTTTCTGGGTCTTGGCGAGCAGGGGAAGGTAGCCGCGCTGCAGCCACGAGGAGCGTTCCTTCGCTTCCACAGCTCTCAGCAGGGCCTTCCCGCGCAAGGGGGTCCCGGCGTCGTCCGTCACCGACTTCTCAACAGCGGGGGTGGACTTCAGGAACCAGTAGGCCAGCACCGGGACAATGGTCAGCGAGACCAGCAGCGATGCCAGCAGCGCGAACGTCACGGTCAGTGCAAAGGGGCGGAACAGCTCGCCCGCCAGGCTGCCCACGAAGGCGATGGGCAAGAACACGGCCACCGTGGTCAGGGTGGATGCGGTGATGGCCGCGGCAACCTCGCAAATCGCGGCCAGGATCGCGGTCTTCTTGTCCTCGCCGTAGCTCAGGTGCCGCTTGATGTTTTCGATGACCACAATGGAGTCATCCACCACCCGGCCAATCGCGATGGTCAGCGCTCCCAGGGTGAGGATGTTCAGCGAGTACCCCGTCGCCCACAAGCCGATGAACGTCACCAGCAGCGAGAGCGGAATCGAGATGGCCGTCACCAGCGTGGAACGCACCGACATGAGGAAGAGCAGGATGACGACGACGGCGAAGCCAAGTCCCAGCAGACCCTCCGTGGCGAGGTCGTCAATGGACTTCACAATGAACGGCGCCTGGTCAAGGACGGTGGTGAACTTGGTGTTGTTGCCCATGGATGCGGTCAGTCCCGGCAGAACGTCGGAGACTTCCTTCGAGAGCGAGACGGTGTCCGCGTCGGGCTTCTTCGTGATGGACAGGGCCAGCGTGGCTTCACCGTTGGTGCGGGTGATGGAGGTTGTGGGGTCGTCGGCCAGTGCCACAGTGGCCACAGAGGCGATGGTGGGGGCGCCACCTGGGGTGCCGGATGCGCCTGCACCGGGGGTTCTTGGACCTGGGGCGGGCGTGGCAGCCAGCGGAAGCGCTTCGATGGCCGCAAGAGAGTCGATGGGGCTGCCGGCCTGAATGGACAAGGTGGTGCCCTCGGTGCTGAGCGAGCCGATGGGAACCAGGGATCCGTTGTTGCTCAGGGCCTGGGAAATGTCGCCTGCCGTGACGCCGGCGGCAGCCATTTTCGCCGGATCAGGCAGGATCTGGATGTGCTGGGAGTTGGCGCCACTGACATCGGCGCTGCGCACGCCGTCGATCTTCATGAGCTTGGGGACCGCGATGCGCGCAAGATCGGTGTTCAGTGCCGCAAGGTCCTGGTCGGAGGAAACCGCCAGGAACACGATGGGGAAGTCGGCGATGCTGCCGGCGATGGGCTGCGGCACAACGCCGTCGGGCAGGCGCTGGCTGACGGTGGAGATGGCCCGGTCAATCTGGTTCCGCGCCCGGTCCAGGTTGGTGCCGTAGGCGAAGGAGAGATTGATGGTGGAGATGCCGCTGCGCGAGGTGGAGGTGCTCGATTCCAGCCCCTCCACCGCGTTCAGCGCAGCCTCGAGAGGTTCGCTGACCTGCTTGTCGACCACGGTGGGGGAGGCCCCCGGCATGGCTGAGACCACCGTGATCGCCGGGAACTCAATGCTGGGGATGAGTTCCTGCTTGAGGGAGCCAAGGGTGATGACCCCGAACACCATGGCAAAAATGGTAATCAGGGCAATCAGGGCACGGTTGCCCAACGACATTTTAGCCAGCTTGAACATCAACGAACTCCGATTGCTTGGTGCCATTGCCCTCCAGCTCGATGCGGAAGCTTTGGGCCTATTCCGTTTTCAACTGCAAGGAAGCTGCCGTGGAGGCGAGCGACTTTTCAAACAATTCCGCGTCTTCGTTGAGCTTGGTGCCGTAGGTCGGCATCATGGTGCGCAGCGATTCCTGCCAGTCCAGCTTGAACTGGCGGGGGAAGCAGCGCTGCAACAATTCCAGCATGATCGGAACGGCCGTGGACGCGCCCGGGGACGCGCCCAGGAGCGCGGAGAGTGAGCCGTCGGCTGCCGTGATGACCTCGGTGCCGAACTGCAGCACACCGCCCTTCTTGGGGTCCTTCTTGATGATCTGCACGCGCTGTCCGGCGGTGATGAGTTCCCAGTCCCTGCCCTCTGCCTGGGGGAAGTACTCCCGGAGCGCCTCGACCTTGCCGGAGTGGCTCTTGGTGACCTCGGTGACCAGGTACTTCACCAAATCCAGGTTGTCCTTGCCAACGGCCAGCATCGGGATGATGTTGTTGGCGCGGATGGAGGCGGGCAGGTCCATGTAGCTGCCGTGCTTGAGGTATTTGGTGGAGAACCCGCCGTAGGGACCGAACAGCAGTGAACGCTTGCCGTCAACGTAGCGGGTGTCCAGGTGCGGGACCGACATGGGTGGAGCGCCCACGGAGGCCTGGCCGTACACCTTGGCGCTGTGCTGGCTTGCGAGTGATTCATCCGTGCAGCGGAAGAACTCGCCGGAGACCGGGAAACCGCCGAAGCCCTTGCCCTCGGGGATGCCCGACTTCTGCAACAGGTGCAGGGCGCCGCCGCCGCTGCCGACGAACACAAACTTGGCCTTGATTTTGCCGCGCTCACCGGAGGAAGGGTGCTTCAGCGCAACGTCCCACCCCCCTTCTGAGGCGCGTGAAACGTCGGTGACGTGCGTGCCGTAGTTGATTTCGACGTCGTTCCTGCCCATGTAGCCGATGAGCTCGCGGGTCAGGGCGCCGAAGTCCACATCAGTGCCTTCGGCAGCACGGGTGGCGGCCACGACCTGCTGGGGATCGCGGCCCTTCATGACCAGCGGGGCCCACTTGGCAATTTGCCCGTGGTCCTCGGAGTATTCCATGGAGCTGAACACCGGGTTCGGCTGGAGGGCTTCGTGGCGGGCCTTGAGGAATTTGCGGTGCGCCTCACCAATGACGAAGCTCATGTGCGGGACGGTGTTGATGAACCCCTTGGGGGAACCGATCAGCGATTCGTCCACCAGGTGCGCCCAGAACTGGCGCGAGAGCTGGAACTGTTCGTTGATGTTGATGGCCTTGTTCGGGCTTACCGAACCATCGGCCGCCGCGGGGGAGTAGTTCAGCTCACAGAGTGCGGAGTGGCCGGTGCCGGCGTTGTTCCACGGACTGGAGGATTCCAATCCCGGGGTGTCGAGCTGTTCGAACAGCACGATCTTCCAGTCTGGTTCGAGTTGCTTGAGCATGGCGCCCAGCGTCGCGCTCATGATGCCGCCCCCAATGAGGACAACGTCAGCGTCTTTGGTGTTCGAAATGAAGGTCACAGTCAACTCCGGTAGAGGCTCTTCCTAGCGGTAGAAGCGTATCGCGGCCGGGACGGTAAGCATAAATCCGTGTTTGGTTCAACCCGTGGGAGCTGTGAGTCTGACCTGGTTGAAGACCTCATCCAGGACCGGGCTCAGCGGGTAGGACACCACCTTGTCAGAAAGTGCGATGGCCGAGATCGGCAGGGCAATCGGCACGGCGGGGACGGTCTCGGCGAGCTGTTTGCTGATGGACTCATAGGCTGCCACCCGTTCCGGACCGTTGGGCATGCTCCGGGCGCGGGTGATCTTGGAAACAAGTTGCGGGTCATTCATGCCAAGCTCGGCACTGGGCGCACCGAACAGCGGGCCCACAAAGTTGTCCGGGTCCGCATAGCTGCCGTTCCAACCCAGCAGACTTAGCGCGTGGCCGGCGTCGTTGGTGACAGCGGTGACGTATCCGTCATTCCAGGGGATGGGCACCGGCTTGATGTTCAAGCCCACGGACGTCAGCTCAGCCGCAATCTGGGCGTACACCTTCTCCGGTGAGGGCAGATACGTGCGCGCCGTGTTGGTGGGGTAGTAGAACTTCAGCTCCTCGCCTTTGTACCCGGACTCTGCCAGCAACGACTTTGCCTTGGCCTTGTCATACGGGAAACCCTCAACAGCCTTGTTGAAGCTGCTCAGCTTGGGCGGGATGAACTGGGCCGTGGGGGCCGTGCCTGCGAGGAAGTAATTGCTGGCGATGGTTGCCTTGTCCAGGGCCGAGGCGATGGCCTCGCGCACTTTCTGCTCCGCCAGGACCGGGACCTTCTGGTTGATCCCGAGATACATGACAGAGAACGGGTCGCGTTGGAGGACCTGGTTGCCGCTCTTGATGAGTTTGTCGTAGTTGTCCGGGGTGACCGGGTCGAAGCCGTCAAGGGTGCCGTCATCCAACGCGGCGAGGCGCGTTTCGGGCTGTTCAAACGTCTTGAAGTTCAAGGTGGCGATCTCACCCTTGACCCCCCAATAGTGCGGGTTGGCGCTCATGGTGACGGAGCCGGCCTGGGCGGAGGTGAACCTAAAGGGGCCGGTTCCCACCGGGTGCAGCGCGTAGCGGGAGACCTTGTTGGCGGAAAATGAGTGGTCCAGGATGTTGGCTGTGCCGGTTTGCAGTGCTGCGGGGGAGGAGATGGCGAAGGCGGGCAGCGTAAGTGCCTGCAGGAAACCGGTGAGCCGGGTTTTCAGTTCCAAGGTGATTTCCAGGGGCCCGTCCACGGTGCAGCCGCCGTATATGGACATTGTGGGGTCGTCATTGAAGGCGCGGAAGACCTGCTTGAACATGCTGGCCGAACCGTCTCCGCGGGTTGCCGGGCCGAACGAGTACCAGCGTTCAAAGTTGGTGCAGACCGCTGCAGCGTTGAATTCCGTGCCGTCATGGAATTTCACGTCGGGGCGCAGCGTGAAGCGGTAGGTGAGTCCGCCGTCGAGCTCCTCCCACTGGGTGGCCAGGCTGGGCGCGGGACTGCCCGTGACGGGATCCACCGCCAACAAGCCCTCCAGGACCTGCCGCGTGACCCGGTATGACTCATTGTCAGAGACCAGCGCCGGGTCAAAACCCATGGGGTCCGCGCCGGTGCCGAAGTTGAAGACAGCTGCCGGAGGCGCGGTGGTGGCAGGGGGAGTGGGGGCGGGGGACGGTGCGGGAGCCGCCGTGCAGGCTGTTGCCGTTGACAGGACGACGGCGGAAATTGCCACCGCGCGACGGATCACCTTGCGCAGCTTGCTGGCAGGGCGTATCACGTGTGGCTCTCCTCGGTGCAGGACATTCCGTCAGCCACTTATCATAGTGCGGATTTCTGGGCGCACTCCTGCGGCGGGGTGTTTTTGGTCGTGGGCATTGAAACGAGCCGGTAGTATTGTTCATGCTTCAAATCACCGCGCGCGAGTGGTGGAATTGGTAGACACGCAGGTTTTAGGTACCTGTGCCTTCGGGCGTAGGGGTTCAAGTCCCCTCTTGCGCACCAATCAAAACAGCCCCTGCCGGGAACCCGGCGGGGGCTGTTGCTTGTGGGGCGAGGTTATGCAGCGTCGATCTTCAAGTCCCGGCGCAGCTTGGCCACGTGCCCGGTGGCGCGCACGTTGTACTGGGCCGCCTCGACGGTGCCGCTTTCATCGACCACGATGGTGGAACGAATCAGGCCCTCATAGGTCTTGCCGTAGTTCTTCTTCTCTCCCCAGGCTGCGTAGGCCAGGGCAACGGCGTGGTCCCCGTCGCTGAGCAGCGGGTAGGCCAGTTCGTCCCGGGCGGCAAACTTCTCCAGCTTGGCCACCGGGTCGGGGGAAATTCCCAGCACCCTGTATCCGTGCGACGCCAACGAGGCCAGATTGTCCCGGAAGTCGCAGGCCTGCTTGGTGCAGCCGGGGGTCATGGCGGCCGGGTAGAAGAACAGGATGACCTTCTGGCCGGCGAAATCGATGAGGGAGGTGGTGCCGCCGTCGGCGTTGGGAAGGGTGAAGGCTGGTGCGGCGTCGCCGGTGACGAGACGTTCAGTCATGAGGTGCTCCTGGTTTGCGGAAAGGGAGGGGCTTGTTTTCAGCCTAGGCGAGGTGCGCGAGGGGGCACGAATCGGGCGCTTCTTAGGCTGTCCGCACTTCTGCCGCCGCTTGCGCCTATTGCCGCAGGTGGACCAGCGGCAATAAGCGCAAGCGGCGGCATTTGGCAAAGGGGCAACTCAAGATGGCAGCAAAAAACCGCTCCAACACCGACCGTGGCCGGTGTTGGAGCGGTTTAGCCTGGTGCACCCCTCCGGACTTGAACCGGAAACCCATTGATTAAGAGTCAATTGCTCTGCCAATTGAGCTAGAGGTGCGGCTTTTCATTGCAGTAAAAAACCGTTCCAACGCCAGTTGTTACCGGCGTTGGAACGGCCCCTACTCTGTGCACCCCTCCGGACTTGAACCGGAAACCCATTGATTAAGAGTCAATTGCTCTGCCAATTGAGCTAGAGGTGCATCTCTTTCGTTGCCGTGGACCACAACAGATTGTGTCCGTCGTGTTCTTTGCAACGACATGAAACTATACGGCTTTTTTGGGCAGGTGTGAAATCGAGAAATACTTTTCGGGCCCCTTTGCGGCAGGGATCACATTTTGGGTGGCATCCGAGCCGCGGAAAGACGCGGTTTCCGGGCCCGCAACGTGCGCAAAAGATTTGCGCTCCGGCCTGTTCGCCATGGTGTTCGGTTCCCTTCTCCGCGGCGGGCGCGGTGGCCCGGCTCACGTTTCGGCCATAGACTGGCGCACATGAGTGAGAATCAAGATTCAGTGGAAGGCGGCACTGCCAGCCGCTCCGGCAAGCCGGACATCAAGCCCCGCAGCCGTGTGGTCACGGACGGCATCCATGCCGCTCCCGCCCGGGGCATGTTCCGTGCCATCGGCATGGGCGACGACGACTTCCGCAAACCGCAAATCGGCGTCGCCAGCTCCTGGAATGAGATCACCCCCTGCAACCTGTCCCTGAACCGGCTGGCCCAGGGCGCCAAGGAAGGGGTCTTTGCGGCCGATGGCTTCCCCATGCAATTCGGCACCATCTCCGTCTCGGACGGCATTTCCATGGGCCACGAGGGCATGCACTTTTCGCTGGTCTCCCGCGAAGTCATTGCCGACTCCGTGGAAACCGTCATGATGGCCGAACGCCTGGACGGCTCCGTCCTTCTCGCCGGCTGCGACAAGTCACTTCCCGGCATGCTCATGGCTGCTGCCCGCCTGAACCTCTCCAGCGTGTTCCTCTACGCCGGCTCCATCATGCCGGGCTTTGCGAAGATGGAGGACGGGACGGAGAAGGAAGTCACGCTCATTGACGCCTTCGAAGCGGTCGGCGCCTGCGCGGCCGGCAAAATGAGCATGAAGGACCTGGACTCCATTGAGCGTGCCATCTGTCCCGGAGAGGGCGCCTGCGGCGGCATGTACACGGCGAACACCATGGCCTGCATCGGCGAGGCGCTCGGCATGTCCCTGCCCGGTTCGGCCGCACCCCCCAGTGCCGACCGCCGCCGTGACATGTACGCCCGCAAATCCGGCGAGGCCGTGGTCCACCTTTTGGAGAAGGGCATCCGTGCCCGCGACATCATGACCAAGAAAGCCTTCGAAAACGCCATTGCCGTCACCATGGCGTTCGGCGGGTCCACCAACGCCGTGCTGCACCTGCTCGCCATTGCCAGGGAGGCCCACGTTGACCTGACGCTTCATGACTTCAACCGCATCGGCGACAAAATTCCGCACCTGGGCGACCTGAAGCCTTTTGGCCGCTACGTCATGTTCGACGTCGACAAGATCGGCGGCGTCCCCGTCATCATGAAGGCCCTGCTCGACGCCGGACTGCTCCACGGCGACGCCCTCACCGTTACGGGCAAGACAGTTGCGGAAAACCTCGCGGAGATCAACCCGCCGGATCCCGATGGCAAGGTCCTGCGCGCCCTGGACAACCCCATCCACAAGACTGGCGGCATCACCATTCTGCACGGCTCGCTCGCCCCGGATGGCGCCGTCGTGAAGAGCGCCGGCTTCGACCTGGACGTCTTTGAGGGCACCGCCCGCGTCTTTGAGCGTGAGCAGGGCGCGTTGGCAGCCCTTGACAAAGGTGAAATTCATGCTGGCGATGTTGTGGTCATCCGCTACGAAGGCCCCAAGGGAGGCCCGGGCATGCGAGAAATGCTGGCCATCACCGGCGCCATCAAGGGCGCCGGCCTGGGCAAGGACGTGCTCTTGCTGACCGACGGCCGCTTTTCCGGTGGCACCACGGGGCTGTGCATCGGCCACGTTGCCCCTGAAGCGGTCGACGGCGGACCCATCGCCTTTGTGCGCGACGGCGACAGGATCCGCGTGGACATCGCGGCCCGGTCCTTCGACCTGCTCGTGGATGAGGCGGAGCTGGAGGCGCGCAAGGTCGGCTGGGAACCACTTCCGGGGAAGTTCACCTCGGGAGTCCTGGCGAAGTACGCGAAGCTGGTCAACAGCGCCTCGACGGGCGCCTATTGCGGCTAAGTCTTCGGTCTGCTTTCCGAAGGGGGTGTGAGCCGCCACGCTCACACAGGAGTCGAATGCGGCGGCTACCACAGGATCGGCAGCCATCACAGGAATGAGGGCAGCCAGCACCACAGGGCCGGCGGCCACCACAGGACCGGCAACCACCACAGGAATGAGGGCATGCGAATGGGGGCAGTATCGCCGGGGGTGCGGCGTCATTTAAGCTGGGCGGTGCCATTGGCCGCGGCGCCCATCCTGTATCTGGGGGGCATGTTCGGGAGCTCCTGGATCAATCAGGGCGTGGCGGATCAGCGACTGGATTTCGGTTGGTACTGGCTCATGCTGGTGCTCCTGCTGGTGGGACTTGCCGGCCCCGTGGTTGCGCTGATCCGCTCCGCCGTGTGCGGGCATCGGGTCTTTCGCCATTGGCGACGGGGCCGGGGCCACTACACCACGGCTGAGGCTGCCCAGGTCCAGCGCGAGCGCACTTCGGCGCAGGCCTGGGCCCATGCCCGTGCCCTGCAGGGAAGTCTGGCGCGGCGTGAAGTGCCGCAAGCCATCAACATTTGGGATGTCGTGGCCAACCGCGGCGAGGTCTTTTTCCTTGATGTGCCGGCGGACTATGCCCGCCACTACGGCATGGACGTGACGTACTCGCAAACCTCCGCGTTTTACTTCGGCAGGCCTGCCTTTGTGCTGGCCGGGCTGGGTGCCACCGCGCTGTCCAACAGGGCGCGCCGAACCGCCGCCGCCCAGCAGGCTGCCGCCCAATGGCGCGATCGGCAGCCCTGCAGGCTGGTGGTGAGCAACCAGCGGCTCTTGTGCCAGGTGGGCGGCAGGTGGCTGAGCTTCCCCTTTCCCGCCGTTACCGCGGTGTACCCGGAAATTTCGGACTGGACGCTCATCACCCAATACGATTCGACGTCCCCCCTGCTCCTGAGCGGCGTGCACGTGCCGGCAGCCGCACTCCTCACGGTGCTGGCCACCCACGGGGTGGAGGCCGTCAGTGCACACCCGAGCCTGCGGTCCCTGGCGGCTGCCCAGGTGGACGGAGCGGCCTGAGAGGTTGCCTGTGGATAGGAATTGGCGCTGCTGCAGAGGTGCGCAAGAGACGCGAGAAGCAGCTGCGTGCCCACAGGATGGACTCATTGTCCAGATAGTGAGATGGCCGTGCGGGCTGTTTGACACCCGCGAGGCATAAACGGGAGACTACACATATGCAACCAAAGCTTCCAGTCGTCATTAGCTAGCGCGTGACACAAGACGACCCCACCCATGGTCGCCGGCTCAGTGACTTCTTACAACAAGAAAATGTCACACCACGTGCATACCCCTCGATGAAAGCCTTATGGGCTGAGGGGTTTTTTTGTTTCCACCACCCAAGGCAACTCGTATCACTGCGTGAACCACCCAGCATGAAACGCAGCCAAAGAAGAACCACCCAAGAGCCAAGAGTTTCCCAAAGGAAGAACCGATGAGTAAAGGAACGCCGGCCAGCCCCGCGCTGATGGCAACCAGGTCCTCTGGGCACGGTGCCCAAGGAGGCGCCGCCTCAGGTGCCGTGAGCACCACCAGCCCAGCGTCCGACGTCGTAGGTCCCAACAACGTTGTGGCCCCCATCCAGATGACCGGCTCCGAGGCCCTGGTGCGCTCGCTCGAAGAGCTTGGTGTCAAGGACGTCTTTGGCCTGCCCGGCGGTGCGATCCTTCCCACGTACGACCCCCTCATGGCATCGAACCTCAACCACGTTTTGGTGCGCCACGAGCAGGGTGCCGGCCATGCCGCCCAGGGGTACGCCATGGTCACCGGCGAGGTGGGCGTGTGCATCGCCACCTCCGGTCCCGGCGCCACCAACCTGGTCACCGCCATCATGGATGCGCACATGGACTCGGTTCCGCTCGTGGCCATCACCGGCCAGGTGGCCAGCTCCGTGATCGGCACCGACGCATTCCAGGAAGCCGACATCGTAGGCATCACGATGCCCATCACGAAGCACTCGTATTTGGTGACGGACCCCAACGACATTCCCCGTGTCTTGGCCGAGGCCTTCCACCTTGCCTCGACCGGGCGCCCGGGCCCCGTTCTGGTGGATGTTGCCAAGGACGCGCAGCAGGGGCCGATGACGTTCTCCTGGCCTCCTGTCATCGAGCTGCCCGGCTACCGCCCCGTGTTCCGCGGCCACTCCAAGCAGCTGCGCGAGGCTGCCCGCCTGATCCGTGAAGCGCAGAAGCCGGTGCTGTACGTCGGCGGCGGTGTGGTCAAGGCAAATGCTGCGGCCGAGCTCATGGTGCTGGCGGAACTGACCGGTGCCCCCGTTGTCACGACGCTGATGGCACGCGGCGTCTTCCCGGATTCGCACACCCTGCATGTTGGCATGCCCGGCATGCACGGCTCGGTGTCGGCCGTGACGGCATTGCAGCAGTCGGACCTGCTCATCACCCTGGGCGCCCGCTTTGACGACCGCGTCACGGGTGTGCTCAGCAGCTTCGCACCCCACGCCAAGGTGATTCATGCGGACATCGACCCCGCCGAAATCTCCAAGAACCGCACGGCCGATGTTCCGATCGTCGGCTCCGTCAAGGAAATCATCCCGGACCTGGCCGCGGCCGTGAGGGCCGAGTTTGAGAGCAACGGCCCCTCCGACCTCAGCGACTGGTGGGCGTTCCTGGGCAACCTGCGCGACACCTACCCGCTGGGCTGGACGGAGCCGGAAGACGGGCTCATGTCCCCCCAGCGCGTCATTTCACGCATCGGTGCCCTGACCGGTCCCGAGGCCGTCTATGCGGCCGGCGTGGGCCAGCACCAGATGTGGGCCGCACAATTCATCAAGTACGAGCGTCCCCGGTCCTGGCTGAACTCCGGCGGCGCCGGGACCATGGGCTACTCCGTCCCTGCCGCCATGGGCGCCAAGGTTGGCAACCCCGACCGTGTGGTCTGGGCCATTGACGGCGACGGCTGCTTCCAGATGACCAACCAGGAACTGGCAACCTGCCGCATCAACAACATACCCATCAAGGTTGCCATCATCAACAACTCCTCGCTGGGCATGGTGCGCCAGTGGCAGACGCTGTTCTACAACAGCCGCTACTCCAACACGGACCTCAATACGGGCCACGACACCATCCGGGTCCCCGACTTCGTCAAAATGGCTGACGCGTACGACTGCGTGGGACTGCGCTGCGAACGTGTTGAAGACCTCGACGCCACCATTGAGGCGGCACTGGCCATCAACGACCGCCCCGTCGTCATCGACTTTGTTGTCAGCCCGGACTCCATGGTCTGGCCGATGGTGCCGTCAGGCGTGAGCAATGACCAAATTCAAGTTGCCCGGAACCTGACCCCGGTGTGGGACGAGGAGGACTAAGCATGGCTCGACATACTCTTTCCGTACTGGTTGAGGACAAACCCGGTGTCCTGACACGTGTAGCAAGCATGTTTGCCCGCCGCGCCTTCAACATCAACTCCCTGGCCGTGGGCCCCACCGAAAACCCGGGCATCTCCCGGATGACCGTGGTGGTCGATGCCGATGGCGAGCTCATTGAACAGGTCACCAAACAACTGAACAAACTGGTCAACGTCATCAAAATCGTTGAACTGGTTCCAGAGAATTCCGTACAACGGGACCACATCCTGATCAAGGTACGTGCGGACGCTGCCACGAGATTGCAAGTCACCCAAGCTGCTGATCTCTTCAGGGCCTCCGTGGTTGATGTGTCCACAGACTCATTGACCATCGAAGCCACCGGCTATGCAGACAAGCTTGCCGCACTGCTCAATGTCCTGGAGCCTTTTGGCATCCGGGAGATTGTCCAGGCGGGAACCCTGGCCATCGGCCGCGGGTCCCGCTCCATGGGCGATCGGGCACTGCGCGCTTCCTAGCAACCGGGCGCCAGCGCGTTCCGGCCGGCGCGGGTGTGTCCCGGCGGGCGCCTGCGCGTTCCGGCGGGCGCGGGTGTGTCCCGGCACACGGCGCCACCATGACATGATTTCTTTTATCAGCACCACACATTATTCATTCAAGGAGTTACACAGTGACCGAAATGTTTTACGACGACGACGCCGACCTGTCAATCATCCAGGGTCGCAAGGTTGCCGTTATCGGCTATGGCAGCCAGGGACACGCACACGCACTGAGCCTGCGCGACTCCGGAGTTGACGTCCGCGTCGGCCTGAAGGCGGGCTCCAAGTCCATCGCCAAGGCAGAGGCCGAGGGCCTGCGGGTCCTCAGCGTTGCAGAGGCAACGGCCGAAGCCGACCTGATCATGATCCTCACTCCGGACCAGGTCCAGCGCTTCGTCTACGCCGAGGACATTGCCCCGAACCTGAAGGCCGGCGACGCCCTGTTCTTCGGCCACGGCTTCAACATCCGCTTCGGCTACATCACGCCGCCGGCCGATGTTGACGTTGCCCTGGTTGCCCCCAAGGCTCCGGGCCACACCGTGCGCCGCGAATTCGAGGCCGGCCGCGGCATCCCCGACCTGATCGCTGTTGAGCAGGACTTCACCGGCGGCGCCAAGGCCCTCGCCCTGTCCTACGCCAAGGGCATCGGCGGAACCCGAGCAGGGGTCATCGAGACAACCTTCACCGAAGAGACCGAAACCGACCTGTTCGGGGAGCAGGCAGTCCTCTGTGGCGGCGCCTCACAGCTGGTCCAATACGGCTTTGAAGTCCTGACCGAAGCCGGCTACAAGCCGGAAATCGCGTACTTCGAGGTGCTGCACGAGCTCAAGCTCATCGTTGACCTCATGTGGGAAGGCGGCATCGCCAAGCAGCGCTGGAGCGTTTCCGACACCGCAGAGTACGGCGACTACGTCTCCGGCCCCCGCGTCATCACCCCCGAGGTGAAGGAAAACATGAAGGCCGTCCTCGCGGACATCCAGAACGGTGCCTTCGCCAAGCGCTTCATCGAGGACCAGGACGCCGGCGCACCCGAGTTCCTGGCGCTGCGCAAGAAGGGCGAAGAGCACCCCATCGAGTCCACGGGCCGCGAACTGCGCAAGCTCTTCTCCTGGATCTCCAGCAACAGCGACGACTACACCGACGGTTCAGTCTCCCGCTAACAGCACCAAGAACGACGGCGGCGGCCCGGCCGTCGCGGGTGCGGCCGCCCCCCTCGCCGTTTTTGGTGGGCGACCCGCGCTAGCGGGTGCCCGCGGGGAGGGCGCGGAGACTCCGGGTCACGGCCCGATGCGGTGGACCGGAGAGTAC
>JBBSQT010000016.1:0-15242 GCA_038243775.1 Actinomycetales bacterium
CGGGCTTACCGAGGCGCAGATCCGCGCCACCGGCGAACGGCTCGTTAAGTCCAAGGCCACGGTGGTCTGCTGGGCCATGGGCCTGACGCAGCACAAGCACTCCGTGGCGATGCTGCGTGACGTCGTCAACGTGCTGCTGCTGCAGGGCAACATTGGCAAGCCCGGCGCCGGCGTGTGCCCGGTCCGCGGCCACTCCAACGTCCAGGGCGATAGGACCATGGGGATTTTTGAGCGCATGCCGGCCTCCTTCCTGGACGCCCTCGACGCCGAGTTCAACTTCGCCTCCCCGCGGCCCGACGGCTTTGACACCGTAGCCGCGATCGAGGCAATGCGTGACGGCAAGGCCGGGGTTTTCCTGGGCATGGGCGGGAACTTTGTCCGCGCCACCCCTGACTCCGACGTCACCGAGGCCGCCCTGAACAAGCTCTCTCTCACGGCGCAGATCTCCACGAAACTGAACAAATCGCACCTCGTGACAGGGCGCAAGGCGCTGATCCTGCCCACCCTGGGCCGCACCGAGCGCGACACCCAGGCCGGCGGCGACCAGCGCGTCACGGTCGAGGACTCCATGAGCGCCGTGCACGCCTCGCGCGGGCGGCTCGCACCGGCGTCGGACATGCTGCTCTCCGAGGTGGCCATCGTGTGCCAACTCGCCAAGCTGCTGTTTTCCACGGACGACGGCGGCACCCGGGCCGGTGCGCCCGACGCCGACTGGGATGCCATGATGGACGACTACAGCCTCATCCGCTCGCACATTGCCGCCGTGGTTCCGGGGTTTGAGGACTTCGAGTCGAAGATTGACGTGCCCGGCGGATTCGTCCTGCCGCACGGGCCGCGTGACTCGCGCACCTTCACCACCGACTCCGGACTGGCGCACTTCACCGCCAACGAGCTCGAGTACCCGCTCGTTCCGGAAGGCCGGCTGCTGCTGCAGACGCTGCGCTCCCACGACCAGTACAACACCACCATCTACGGCAAGGATGACCGCTACCGCGGCATCAAGAACGGCCGCCGGGTGGTGTTCGTGAACCGGAAGGACCTGGACTCCATGGGCATTGCCGACGGCACCATGGTCAATCTGGTGTCCGAATGGAAGGACGGCGTGGACCGCACCGCACCGGACTTCCGCGTCGTGGCGTACTCCACCCCCGTGGGCTGCGCTGCCGCGTACTACCCCGAGACCAATGTGCTGGTGCCGCTGGATTCCAAGGCCGATGTCAGCGGCACGCCCACCTCTAAGTCGGTGGTGATCCGGTTGGAGCCCGTGGGCTGAGCCAGTGCGTGGTGGTGGCCGGTTGCCGAGCTGCGCCGAAAGCGGGGCCAACCCGCGAACCCGATGGCACCATTTAGCGAAAGCGGGGCCAACCCGCGAACCACCCCCACAAGCTACACCGTTTTCACCGGTTGGCCCCGTTCTCGCAAGACGGCTGCAGGAATGGCCCGTTCTCGGCGGTCTCGATCAGCCGGTGCGGGTGACACCCATGCTCTAGGCGGCGGCTACAAACCGGCGAATTCATCCACAGGGTCATGTGCGATCTCCGCGACGAGGAACTGATCATCGTTGCCGTTGATCCGGGCCACAGACCTAATATCCACCACTAATTCCGCCACCCAAGAATCGATGACTCTCTGGTGGCACGTTATTCAGCGGACCAATCCCCTAACAACCGGGACTCGATTTTGACAAGCTCACTCGGCGCATGCCATCCAGTGACCGTCACGCAGCCATGCAAGGGTTTGCTCCCAGAAGCTGTCCTTGTAGCGGCTGTGGAACAAGGCGAAATGTCCCAGTGATTTCTGGCCGTAGTCGGCCGGCCGCAGGTGGAGCACGCGCGAGGCACTGTTGGGCGTATAGGAAACGGCCCGTTTTATCGCAGCGATCGTTGCATAGGGATCGTCATCCGGAGCCAGCGCCAGGATGGGTGCCGTCACAGCCCCTTGGTGTGCCCGCAGCTCAGAGCGCAAGGTGCCCGTTGCCGCCGTCGTGAAGTCCCTGCGGGATCGGGCCCAGTCCAAGGCCACGCCCGTGGGCAGGTCCTCCATCAGGCGCAGCCGTTTCGCGGGGAAATAGCCAAGCACTGCCGTCAGCGGCAGCATCACGGCGGCCCGGCCCCAGTGGCCGGCCCGGTGTCGAAGGGTGAGGTCGCGCCAATAGGCATGCTGCGCCCCCACCGTCAGGATTCGCGACAACCCGGAGGCGTGCTCCGCCAATCCCACGCCGAAGCCGCCAAAGCTGTGGCCCACGAAATTCACCGGCAGCCCGCCGGAACGTTCCAACGCCCACGCCAGCACGGTGTCGATATCGAGTGAGCCCCATTCGTACCAGCGGATCTTCTGCCCGCGCAGGGACCCGTCGCGGGATGCCCCGATCCCCCGGTAGTCGAAGGTGACGGAAGTGAAACCGTTGGCGGCAAGGAATGCGGCGTAGCGGTGGTAGTAGTTGGCCTTGACGGCGGTGGCGCAGCCAATGACCACTGTCCCAAGCCTCACAACGCCGGCGGGAACCTCGAACACGGTGCCGTGCAATTGGCGGCCGTCGGGACAGGTGAACACCGTGTCCAGGGTGGTGTTCACTTCCACGGCAGGACCATTGCCGGCAGTGGCTGCCCCATTTTCGCGCCGTGCGGCGGAACGGCCATGATGCCGTCGGCCGCGGCAAGCCCGCGCATCATGGCCGAGTCCGTGTGCGCGCAGGGAGAGGCCAGTCCGTAGACCAGCCGGTAGGGCATAAGCCGGGTGGGCCCATGGTACTCCTTGATGGGCGATCCGCACGGCACCTCGACCAGCTCCGGCCGGGGCAGGCTGCCGAGCCGGGCCAGCAGCGGCGCACCCATCACCACGAGCCCCACCATGGCGGCCAGGGGATTTCCGGGCAGTCCAACGATGAAGCGTCCGTCGGGCAGTTCCGCCAGCAATGTGGGGTGCCCGGGCCGCATGGCAATGTGCGGAATGTGCAGTCTCCCCCCCATCGCGGTGATGGCCTCGCGCAGGAAGTCGGCGCTGGAGTGTCCCGTTGCGCCCGTTGTGATGACGACGTCGGCCGGGTCGTCTTCGTCGTCGGCCAGCGCATCCAGCATGGAGGCCAAGTTGTCGGCGGCCCGCTGCAAACCGACCACGGTGCCGCCCAGCATGGTCACCACGGCACCGAGTTGCGGTGAGAAGGCGTCGCGCACAAATCCAGGTTCGGGCACGCCCGCGGACACCACTTCGTCGCCGGTGAGCACAATCTTGACGGCCGGCCGACCGAGGACGCGAAGTTCATCGAGCCCGCCGAGCGCGGCAAGGGCAATGTGGGCCGGGTTCAAGGTGGTGCCGGCCTTGATCAGCAGTTCCCCTTCTGGCGCTTCCTGGGCTGGGGGCCGAATGTGTTGGCCGTTTTTCGGCTCCCCCGGGCGGGCGCCGCCGCCAAGCACCAAAACAGGCAGGCCGTCGTCGTCCGTGGAAATTTGGCCCGCCTCGCTGCGCAGCACGGCCTTGGCCCCCGAGGGAATCAGACCACCGGTCACGATGGGCGCGGCCTGGCCGGCGGTAAGGCGGCTGCCCTTCTCGGCCAGAATCCACGGCGGGCTGCCCGCAACGGCCCACCCATCCATGGCCGAGGACGCATAGTGCGGCATGGCGTGGCCGGCGTGCACATCGACCGCGAGAATCCGGCCCACGGCAAGGGCCAGCGGAACGGTGTGGGCGGCCAGTGGTTGCGCCGCGCCCCACGCCGCCTCACGTGCTTCCTCCCAGGTGTGGGGAAGCACGACGGCGCCCGCCTCGGCACCTGCTTGTGCCGCATCGGGCGTGGGAGTGCTGATGTCCGCCGCCATGACGAAGTTATTCGCCCTTCGGGGTTTCAGCGGTTTCCGCATCGTCAGCGGCGCCGGCATCGTCAGCAGCGTCCACTGCGGGAGCCTGTGCCGCGGCCAGTCTCTTCGCCAGCCCGAGTGCCGCCTTCATGGCGTCTGCCTCGGGTGCCTGGCCGGACCCGGCAGCCAGGCCCGCCGCCAACCCGGCGATGAAGGTGGTCAAGGGAGCCGCAGGACGCACGATCGAATGTGCCGCAACACCGGCCACATTCAGCACGCTGTGAACATCGACCTCAAGGTCCCCAATTTCGAAGGCATCCAGCAGGGTTTTGGTCCACTCCTGCAACAATTCGTCCCGATTTTCCAACTTCTATCCCTCCGCATCGGCAGGCGCCGCGGCAATACCCTGCGCGCGGGCGTCCGCCCAAGTGTCAATATCCGCCGTCAGTGCCGAAGGCACGACGCATTCCTCCATGTTCACACTAGCAACCATGGCGAAAACCGACGCGTTCTCAAGCCGGTGAGCCGCCCGCGCCGCCTCTGCCGCAGCACGCAGCGCCCGAAGCGGATAGACGGCGGCGAGAGGCTGTCTTCTGTCCCCGGCCACCGCCATGACGCCCTGCCCCTGCACACAATGCCCCAATTCTTCCAGGAGCCGCCGCGCCACATCCCCGGCCCGCGGCATGTCGCAGGCAAGAACCAGCACGTGCCCCTCCTCACCGGCCAAAGCGTCCAGGCCGGCCGCGATTCCCGCCGCCGGCCCGGAATATGGCGGCTCTTCCTGGACCACAGCCACACAGTCGCCGTGCTCCGCGCCCTCCAGCCAGTGCCCAATCTCTTCACCGGGACCGACGACGGCGATTCCGGCTTGCGCTGTTCCGCCGCCACCCGCCGGGGCAAGCTGGGCACCGAAGGCGCGAGTGTCGGGGTGGGCGTGGGCGTCAAGGGCCCGGGCCGCGGCGTCGACAGTGCGGGCCAGCAGCGTTTGGCCCTCAAAGATGAGTCCGGCCTTGGGCACGCCGCCGAGCCTGCGCGAGCGCCCGCCGGCCAGGATGAGCGTCTGCAGGGGTCCGGATGTTCGCACAGTCATGTGGCCATCGTATCGGCCCGGGCAGGACTATTCACCGCCCGGGACATCCGACGGTTCACCAAAAAATAATTGTGCATTCACTACAAACTTGCAGGATCTGCAATTAAGGTGGTTCCTGTGCCCAACGGAACCACGTGGCACGCACTGCGCACCTTCATTGGAGCCGCCATGAGCACCACAACAACGCAGCCTCTGCCCGGGAAGGAATCCTCCCAGGACACGCTCCGCAACAGGAAACGGGCCGCCACAGGGCTGGCCATCCGCCGCGCGGCGATTGAACTTGGTCTGGAACATGGCTATGAAAACGTCACAGTCGACATGATCTGTGCAGCCAGTTCCGTCTCCCCACGCACCTTCTTCAACTACTTCGGCAGCAAGGAAGGCGTCTACATCAGCCCCCGGAAACTGCTTCCCAGTGAGCAGGCGCATCGGGCTTTTGTCGAAGCAACAGGGTCCGGGGTCTTTAGCGAGCTGTTTTCCCTCATCTCGGAGACCTTCCTGGCCACAGAAACGGACCTGGAACTGTTGCAGGGAAGGCACAGGCTCATCCACCGGACGCCCGAACTGCTGAACCGGGAAAAGGCCAGGATCAGCGAGACGGAAGAGATCTTCGTGGGCTACGTGCTGGAGCGTTTCCAGCACGCCGGGCGCAGCATTGCGGAAACGCCCGACCTCGACGACGAGGCACGCATGGTTGTTGCCCTCGTCTCCGGCGCCCTTCGTTTTGTCCTGCAAAAATGGGCCGCCGGCATCTTAACCTCCGACAGGGAGACCCTGATACGCACCACCTCCGAGCTAGTTCAGCGCATCACCGCCAATGAGCACTGGCCGTGAGCACCCCGGCCCCCTGAACCGGCCGTCCCCCCAAGTCCGCACAGCGCAACCCGCCGCACCAGGCAAGGCGGCGGCACGCCGTCGTCCATTACTTAGAACAGTCAACCCAAAGCCGCCTGCACACACCATCCGGCCACTAGGAATAGATCATGACTTCAACCATTAAGAATGTGCATCCGCCCGCCACGTCCGACCGCCGCGGCATACTCCTGGTTTTCGCCGGCCTGATGTTGACCATGCTGCTGGCCTCGCTGGACCAGACCATCTTCAGCACCGCCCTGCCCACCATTGTTGGTGAGCTCAACGGCGTCAACGAGATGCTGTGGGTCATCACCATTTACATACTCGCCTCGACCATCATGCTGCCCATTTACGGAAAACTGGGCGACCTCATCGGCCGCAAGGGCTTGTTCCTCGGCGCGATCTCCATCTTCATCCTGGGTTCCATCGTGGGCGGCTTCGCCCCGGACATGACCTGGCTGATCATCGGCCGCGGTGTCCAGGGGCTGGGCGGCGGCGGCTTGATGCTGCTCTCGCAGGCCATCATTGCCGACGTCGTTCCGGCCCGTGAACGCGGCCGCTACATGGGCATCATGGGCGGCGTGTTTGCGCTATCCTCGGTGGCCGGCCCGCTGCTGGGCGGCTGGTTCACCGACGGAATCGGCTGGCGGTGGGGACTGTGGATGAACATTCCGCTGGGCCTGCTCGCCATCCTCTCCGCCGCCTTCTTCCTGCGCCTGCCCGCCCATCCCAGGGTCAAGGCCCGCGTGGATGTGGCCGGCATGGCCCTGCTGGGCATCACGTCCACGCTTTTGGTGCTGGTCAGCACGTGGGGCGGCACCAAGTACAACTGGGGCTCCCCGCAGATCATTGGCATGGGCGCGGGCACAGTTCTTGCCGCGGCCCTGTTTATCTGGGTTGAGAGCAAGGCCGGGCATCCCATCATGTCGCTGCACCTCTTCAAGGACCGCAACTTTAATCTCACGACGGCGGCCGGGCTCATCACCGGGATTGCCATGTTCGGCACACTGGCCTACATGCCCACTTTCTTGCAGATGGTGACCGGGGCAAATGCGACGCAGGCTGGTTTCCTCATGATTCCGATGATGGTCGGTCTGCTGGTGACCTCGATCCTGTCCGGACAGTTCGTCAGCCGCACGGGGCGCTACAAGTGGCTCCCCGTTGCGGGCATGTTCATTGTGGCTGTTGCGTTGGTGCTGCTCTCCACCATGTCCGGCACCATGCAGGTCTGGCTGATCTGCTGCTATCTGGCACTCATGGGCATCGGACTGGGCACCTCAATGCAGATCCTGGTGTTGATTGTGCAAAACCAGTTCCCGAACTCACAGGTTGGCATGGCCACCGCGTCCAACAACTACTTCCGCCAGATCGGTGCTTCGCTCGGTTCGGCCGTGGTGGGAAGCCTGTTTGCGCACCGGCTGGCCACACTGCTGACGGAACGCATACCTGCAGGAGCTTCCGGCGGGCAGGGATCCGGTGGCATCAATTCCCTGACGCCGGCCATTGTGCGGGGGCTGCCTGAGCAGTTGCGCACCGTGGTGATCGGTTCCTACAGCGACGCGTTGACACCGATCTTTGTCTACATGGTGCCGCTGCTGCTGCTGGCCGGAATCCTGTTGATGTTCGTCAAGGAAATCCCCCTGGCCACCAGCATCCACCGTGGCGAGCCCGTAAACGGCCCGGCGACGGCGGATTCGACGGCGGATTCCGAGGCGGATGACGCGGCTGGTTCGAACAGTGCACGCGGCGCTGCCGCCGGTGCGGGTCCAGGCGGGGCGTCCACCAATCGGGTCACTGTGACGGACCGGTCCCTGCCGGCAGATCCCGCGCACGGCGCCGAGCCGGCTTGATTCCAGGACCCGCCCTGCCTCGAGTCAAGCTGGCACGTGGCGCCGGTTCCGGTGTCTGCTCCCGGAAACAACGGAAGCAGACACCAGGACCGGTGCCTACCCATAGAGTGGCAAGCGTGATCCGGATAGTGTCCGTTGCATTTGGCGCCATCGGCCACTGCTCAGGCGCAATTCCCGTTTGATGATTAAATAAATGAACCCCGTCCGAGGACGGGGTTCATTGGGCAAAAACGTTCTTAGTGGCCCATCGCAATGAAAACGGGACCTGAACCGACGTTAGCGGAGAAGACAGCGGTCGTGAAACCATTCCATCCACCGTGTACGGCCTGGCCGTTGCCAATGTAAACAGCGATGTGGGCAAGGCCCGCTCCGCCATCTGCGTAGTAAATCAGGTCACCGGGCTGTGCTTCTGCGGCAGAAACCGTGCGGCCAAGGCTCAAGTAGCCGGCCGGCCAGCCGTGGTAGTTGATGCCTGCGGCAGCCAAGGAGTTGCTGGCCAGGGCGGTGCAGTCCTGCGCAACGCCAAGCTGTGCCAACGCGGCGCTGGCGATGGTGGCGCCAATTCCGCTCTGGACTGCAGGAGCCGGTGCTGCTGCGGGAGTGCTGGTCGTAACCACGGGTGCGGCGGCCGGGGCTGCCGCGGGAGCTGCCTCGACAACCGGAGCCGCCTCGACAACCGGAGCCGCCTCGGCAACCGGAGCTGCCTCGGCAACCGGAGCTGCCTCGTATGTTGCGGTAGCGTTTGAATCGTCTGCCACAACTTCGTTGCTCTGTACCTCTACAACTGCCGGAACCTCAACAACAGGAGCCGGGGCGGAGGTGATCTTAGGGGTGGCGAACGCAATCTTCACCGTTGATGCTGCCGTAATGGCGGAAGCGAGTTCCGTGTTCAGGTTCAGCGTGGTTGCACCATCAGACGAGCGCTCCACAGTCGGAGTAGCCGCATTTGCTGCGATGCCGGATGTCAATACCAGTCCAGATGCTGCTGCGATAACAGCGGCCTGACGACCAACTCCGCCGACATTGGAGCTGACGGCCTTAGTGAGTGTGGACATGGTGCCGGACTTAACAGCCTCGGCGCGGTGGCGCCCGAGGGCAGTGTTTGAAGCCAAGAAGGGTTCCTCTCCCAATGCCTGCGAGGTAAGCTGTCGGATTCGGATGGGAGTCACCCGGCCGCTCCACGTTGATGCACGGCAAGAATTTTTATCTTGCTGACGTGCTTGAACGCTTCGCGGCTTCACCCCTAGGACTTTGCACATGGTGCAAACCCGATTTTTGGTTCCCCCGCCCCTGCCAGACGATTGATACGAACGGACCATGAGCGGTGGCAGAGCTAGGCAATCCACTCATAGGCGCCAACTTGATTCGAAGTTGGCGCGATTATGACGGTACAACAGTTTTTTCCCAATGTCACATTCAGGTCACGGCCATGTGTCTAAGTCGTAACTAAATGTGAGCTGTGGAGGACTTAAAGCCAGCCCATCGGGTCGACGGTCTCGTCGTCGATGATGACTTCGAAGTGGAGGTGGCATCCGGTGGAGGCTCCTGTGGTGCCGCTCAGGCCCACGAGCTCCCCGCGATCAACTTTCTGGCCCACCTTCACACTGATGCTGCTCATGTGGTTGTAGGACGTTGAGAGGCCGTTGCCATGGTCCACGACGACACGGTTTCCGCCACCGTAGGTGTGCCAGCCGGCGAAGGTCACGACGCCGCCTGCAGCGCTGAGCACGTCATTGCCACACTGGATGGCGAAGTCCTGGCCCGTGTGCTGTTCACCCATCTGCCCGGTGATGGGGTTGATGCGCCCCCCGAAGGGTGAACTCGACACCAGGTCCTTCAAGGGCGCCGAGAGCGTCCCCTTGGCGGCCTGCGGCGTGACCTTGGCGGCAGTGACCACCAGTGTCTGTTTGAGCTGGCCGTCGGGGTTCAGCGCACTGCTCACGTCGGGTGTTGCAAAAGAAATGGGAGTCTGGGCGTTCGCCGTCACCACAGCCTCCGTGGCCACAGCCTCCGTGGCCACAGCCACCTCCGGGGAGGCGTGGAATGCGGTCTCCATCGACTGGCCGGCCGGCAGCGTAACAGCCAGGACCAAACCGGTGGCGGCCATGGCGACACCGAGCTTTTGGCCTGCACCGCTGGCGGCGCCTGCACGCAGGAGCTGGGTTATCGAAATACCTGAGGGTGCGATTGCACGCTCTGCCGCAATGGCTTCACGACGATTTCCGGGGACGGAAGAAAGCTCGTGAGCTACTGGCGACGACGCGCGACGGCGTCCCCGCTGGTTAACATCGGACACAAAAAACCTCTCTATAAGGCACCTGCGAAGTTAGCTGTCGGATTCGGATCAGAGAGTCAATCATGTGATCCGGTCCACGCAATTTGGCACACAACTATTCATGGCGCAATCAAAGAGGCGCGTCAGAAGTGTGTGCTGTTTCGAATGTGGACTTCACCCCAAGACCGGCTGGATTGCCTGTCAAAAGTGGTTCCCCCGCCCTTGCCTGGGATGTTAGCTGCCCAGTCTGCGAAGGCAAGGCTCGGTGTCGCAGATTGGTAACGCTTCGGTTACGGCGTCAGATAGCTACTATACGGTAAAAACGGTAATCGTAATAATTTCGTTATCAGGATTGTCAATACTATTGTGTCAGTCTGGCGGTTGGCACCGTATAGTACTAGCTCATCGCGACGAAAACATGCGAAGCGACCTCGGGCGGCAGCTCCAAAGCACCGTCAATCCCGGGCACGCGCACGGAAATGTACTCCCCCACCTGCGCCAACGAGATCCTGGCGCCGGGTCGCAGTCCGCCCTCGTCGAGCTGCTGCAGCAGCTCAGGTTCAACCTGAATCCGCTCGGAAAGCCGGTGGATGACAACTTGCTGTCCCGGGGCATAGGTGCCCATGGCATCAACCAGGGTCACCAGGCCTTCAGCAAATACGGGAGCAACCTCACCTCCCAATTCCTCCAGTCCGGGGATCGGGTTGCCATAAGGCGACTCGTTGGGCCTGCCCAACAGTTCGTACAGGCGCTGCTCCACGCGCTCGCTCATGACGTGCTCCCAGCGACAGGCTTCCTCGTGGACGTAGGCCCAGTCCAGACCAATGACGTCCGCGAGCAGCCGCTCGGCCAGTCGGTGCTTGCGCATGACCCGTGTGGCCTTGTCCCGGCCGGCGGGCGTGAGTTCCAGGTGCCTGTCGCCGGAGACGATGACGAGTCCGTCGCGTTCCATCCGGCCAATGGTCTGGGACACTGTGGGTCCGGAATGGTGCAGGCGCTCGGCGATGCGGGCCCGCAAAGCCACGATGTTCTCTTCTTCCAACTCCAGGATGGTTCGCAAGTACATCTCAGTCGTGTCAATCAGATCAGCCACGTCAGCATCCTTTTGTTTTGGGCAAGAATTATGGGCAAAGTCTCTCACCTCTACGTTATCCCGAATGCCATACCGCGAGGTAACCCGCTCACTTCACCCAACTTCACGCCGTCGTCCTGTATTTCGCGGAGCCCGCTATTTTCCTACCAGCGAACTTCTACGGCAGAATTGGCAAGAGACCTTGATCAACCAAGGAAACTTCCATCGCTTAATTTTTGGAGCCAACTGTGAGCGAATCCACGCCCCTCACCATTCCCGCCAACCTGCGCCCGGCCGATGGCCGCTTCGGTGCCGGCCCCTCCAAGGTCCGTCCCGAGCAGGTCGCGGCACTCTCCGAAGCCGGCGCCACGCTCCTGGGCACCTCCCACCGCCAGGCACCCGTGAAGAACCTCGTGGGCGATGTCCGCAGCGGCCTGAAGCATTTCTTCAACGCACCCGACGACTACGAAGTCATCCTGGGTGTTGGCGGATCGACCGCATTCTGGGACGTCGCAGCCTTTGGCCTCGTGGAGAACAAGGCCCAGCACCTCTCCTTCGGCGAGTTCGGCTCCAAGTTTGCCTCCGCCACCAACAACGCCCCGTTCCTGGCCGCATCCTCCATCATCAAGGCCGAGCCCGGCACCCGCCCGGTCCCCGTGGCCGAGGCTGGCGTGGACGCCTACGCCTGGCCGCAGAATGAGACCTCCACCGGTGTCGCCGCCCCCGTGCAGCGCGTCTCCGGAGCCGATGAGGGCGCCCTGATCCTGGTCGATGCGACCTCCGCAGCCGGCGGTCTGGCCGTGGATGTGCGCGAGAGCGATGTCTACTACTTCGCCCCGCAGAAGAACTTCGCGTCCGACGGCGGACTGTGGCTTGGTCTTTTCTCTCCCGCCGCGCTGGAGCGGGCTGCCCGCATTGGCGCCTCCGACCGCTGGGTGCCGGACTTCCTGAACCTGACCACAGCCATCGACAACTCCCTGAAGAACCAGACGTACAACACCCCGGCCCTCTCCACCCTTGTCACCTTGAACAACCAGGTCCAATGGCTCAACGACAACGGCGGCCTTGACTTCGCCTCGGCACGCACCGCCGATTCTGCCGGCCGGCTGTACACCTGGGCCGAGGAATCCGCCGTCGCCAGCCCGTTCGTCACGAAGGCCGAGGACCGCTCCAACGTCATCGTCACGATCGACTTCGATGAGTCCGTCGACGCAGCCGCTGTGGCCAAGGTCCTGCGCGCCAACGGCATCGTGGACACCGAGCCCTACCGCAAGCTGGGCCGCAACCAGCTGCGCATCGCCACGTTCGTGGCCATCGATCCGGAAGACGTCACCGCACTGACCCAGTGCATCGACTACGTGATCGAGCATATGTAACAGCACGACCCGTGAGCACCGCAGTTCTCAACAGCGCAGTGTTCAAACAGCGCAGCGTTCAAACAACGCAGTGCTCAAACAACGCAGTGCTCAAACAACGCAGTTCTCAACAGCGCAGCGTTCAAACAACGCAGCGTTCAAACAACGCAGCGTTCAAACAACGCAGTGCTCAAACAACGCAGTGCTCAAAACGGCAGGGGCCGCTTCCACTTGGTGGAGGCGGCCCCTGTCGTTTATAGGCACCGGGGTGCGGGTGGCTGCAGGGTCGGTGCGGCCGCGGTCGTGAAGTGCGACGTAGGGCACTCCCCTCCCGCTGCCCGGTCGGCCTCGGGCGGCTCCAGACCAGTTTCCAAAACGTTGGGGGCCGGTCCGGAAATTTCCGGACCAACCCCCTTGCGTAGCCTTTTGTTTCGTGCCCCTGACAAGAGCTATTGAGTGCTGTGCATCCTTAGTGCGCGGCAGTGCCCAGGTCCGCAGAATCCTCAGCCGACTTCTCCGATGCAGCGCCGCCGTCATCGTCATGCACATCGTCGCCGTTCACGTCGCCCTGGGCGTCAACGTCCTCACCGTCGTGGGCGCCAGGGGCATCGGCGTGGTTTTGCGCGCCGGCGTCGTCTTCGCGGTCCTCCGGGCGGACCCGCTCGGACCACGGAACCCAGGCCGGGGCCAGAACCGCGTCCTCGGTGGGCAGCAGACCCACTTCGTTGACGGTGGACCCCTTGCCGCGTGAGATGCGGGCCAGCGTGGCAAACCACACCCAGCCCTGGTAGCCGGGCTTCCGGGACTCAAACAAGTGCGTCACGCACCGGACGCCTTCGCTGCGGGCGCCCACGTGCGCTCCGATGTCTTCGGCGGCGGCTATGCTCGCCACGGCGTTGCGGGCTGTGGCAATGTCGGCGGCCAGGAACGCATCCGGCTTCCCCACCCGCCAGACCGGAATGCCTGGCCGGGACTCGGTGGGTGCATCCTCTGCCGGCGCGTCAACGGCGGAAGAATCAGCGGTGGATGGGGCGGCAGGCTCGCCTGAAAAATCGGTCATGGTGGGCACCCGTTATGCGTCGAAGTTGTCGGCAACCTTGCGCAACGCTGCGGCAATCTTGCCCGCGTCGCCTTCAGGGTACTTGCCGTTGGTCAGGGAACCTACAGAATGTTCAAGGAACGTGACCAGATCCTGCACGATCGGGGCAAGATCACGCGCAGGCATGCGCTTGGCCTTGGCCACGGAGGCGCTGCGGTCAAGGATCTTCGCAGCCATGGCCTGGGCTCCCTTGCGGCCGTCGGCCACCCCGAATTCCATGCGCATGCCGGGCTTGATGTCCCCTGCGTCTGCGGGCAAGGCATTGGCGCGAAGGAATACTTCGCGGCCGTCGTCGGCAGCGATGATGCCGAAGCCTTTTTCGTTGTCGTACCACTTCACTTTGCCGATTGGCACTTGCCTTACCCCTTAAAAGTCGTTGGTGTGATGCTCAAGACAGTGCCATCGCGATGCCTGTTCGTCTCATCCGGACCTGCATCCATCTGGCCGGCAGGTCCGCTGACGGATCATGGAGCTCTCCTAGCATCTAGATTACCGCGTTGGCGAAATTCCCGTGGCTTTGCCCTGCACCTGTCCGCTGTTAGCGTTATGTGCATGAGCCCCCTTTATTCCGCCCCGCAGACCGTAGGCCGCGGATGGCGAATTTTCAATTATTCGGCCATGCTCATGGCACTCGTGGCACTCCTCGCCTTGATTGTTGTTTTGGTCAGCAAATGGGCCGGCGGAGCACCGTGGCCCGGCTTCAACTGGGTCGCCATGATTGCCCTGCCCGCCGCATTTCTCATGATGGGCGGCAGCGTTCTGCACTCGGTGGCTGTCCGACGCCGGCTCTAGCGTCCCTCCCATGACAACCCTGGCTGCTCTTGCCGCGGAGCTCGCCGCCCGTTCCGATGCCGAGCTGCTCCGCCTTCTGGTCCTTCGCCCTGACGCCATCACCCCGCAGGCGCCCACGTTCGCTTCCCTTGCCGGCCGGCTGTCCTCTGTCCACAGCCTCCGCCTTGCCCTTGATTCGCTCAGCCTTCCGCAGCTTCAGCTCCTCTCTTCCCTGGCCGGCGCACGCGGGCCCGCCGCCCCCCACGCCAAAACGGAACGTTACACCGACGCGCTGCACGCCCTCCATGCCCGCGCCCTCGTCATCCCTGATCCCGTTCCCCATCAGGACGCGTACGACGGCGGGCCCCGGCAGTTCTCTCCCCTCACCTTCGTGGGGGAAGCCTTGGGCGACCGGCCCCGCGTGGCCGCTGGATTCGACGTCGATCCTCCGCCCCTCGAGGGGGTGCAGCTTCGTACGGCGCTGCGGGAGAACGCCGCGGCCAGCGCCGCCGAAACCCTGCTGCGCACCACGGCCGGGCTGCTGGGGCACATGCGGGACACGCCGTTGGCCGCGCTGCGGGACGGAACGGCCGGGGCCCGACCGGTGCGTCAGCTCGCCGCCGCACTCGACATTGACGAAGCACAAGCGTGCTTTTACCTGGAGTTGGCGGCCGAGGCAGGCTTTGTGGCCTTCGACCCCGCCACCCGCCATTGGTTCGCCGCAGACTCGCCGTGGCCGCTGGAGGAACGTCCGGACCAATGGCTGGCGTTGATCTCAGCATGGCTGGGGTGCAACCGGGTTCCCGTTCTCATGCGGGCCGCATCCGGTGCGGTCAGGGCCTTGGCTCCCGCGGAAGAACACGCCGGCCTGTCCGGCCTGCCGTACTTGTCCGGGCTGCGGGCCACCGTGCTGTCGGCGGTGGCCGGGGGGACTCTCCCTACAGACACCATCCCCGCCGATGCTGCAACCGGCCCACTCCCAGGCACCGCGCTTGCGCCATCGTTGGAATCCGTGCTCCATCTTCTCGCGTGGCGGCACCCTCGCCAAGCTGCCGCCACAGCCAGCCATGTCCCGGCCATC
>JBBSQT010000017.1:0-14983 GCA_038243775.1 Actinomycetales bacterium
ACCTTGCCAATCGCATCCGCATAACCGGCGTTGAACGCCTCCAGCCGGGCCGCCACATCCGGGTCGTTCACAAGGTCGGATTCAAAGACGAGCCGGTGCGCCTGGTCGTCATTGGCCATGAAGGTGAAGTAAGCCTTCATGGTGGCCTGCACGCGCAGCTTGTTGTCCGTGGTGGAACCCAGCGCCGCCACCAGCATTTTGGTCAGGGCGTCCAGGTGGGCGTCCAGCAGGGCTAGGTACAGATCGCGCTTGCTGGGGAAGTGTTGGTACAGGACAGGCTTGCTGACCTTGGCCGTTTCTGCAATCTCATCCATGGCAGCCCCGTGGTACCCGTGGTTGACGAACACTTCAAGGGCGGAGGTGAGAAGTTGGGCGCGGCGTTCGTCGCGGGGGAGCCGGGCGGGCTGTGTACGCGGCGCAGGGCGTTCCTTGGGCGAGGGGTCCACACTCATGATGGCAGCCTTTCTCTTCGCCTCCCCAGGGTTGGGGCTGCGACGGTTTGTGTCATTGTACCCGGCAGTAACGAGCCAGCAGGGGTAGACGGGACTAGATTAACAGGTATGGTTTCCTTGCTGCAGCCCCTGCCCGTCCCGGCACCGCCCGCCCTTGCACCCCTGGTCGAGCCGGGCCCGCCCCTGTCCCCGCAGGATTTGGAACGCTACTCCCGGCATGCCCTGATCCCCGAAATTGGGCTGGAGGGCCAGCGGCGCCTGCGCAATGCCCGCGTCCTGGTGATTGGTGCCGGCGGGCTTGGTTCCCCGGCACTGCTGTATTTGGCCGCAGCAGGGGTGGGCACGCTGGGCATCATTGACGATGATTCCGTGGAATTGAGCAACCTCCAGCGCCAGGTCATCCACGGCGTGTCCGACCTTGGCCGGACCAAGCTGGAGTCCGCCCGGGACTCGATCCTGGAGCTGAACCCCGGCATCAACGTGGTCCTGCACCAGCTGCGGCTGGACTCCTCCAACGCGCTGGAACTCTTCGCCGGCTACGACATCATCCTGGACGGCGCCGACAACTTCGCCACCCGCTATCTGGTCAACGACGCCGCCGCCATCCTGGGCAAGCCCTACGTGTGGGGCTCGATCCTGCGCTTTGACGGGCAGGTCAGCGTTTTCTGGGACAAGTTCGGCCCCAACTACCGCGACCTTTACCCCGAACCGCCCGCCCCCGGAACCGTCCCGTCCTGCGCGGAAGGCGGCGTCTTCGGCATGCTGTGCGCCTCCATCGGGGCCATGATGGTCACCGAGGCAGTCAAGCTCATCACCGGAATCGGCCAGTCACTGCTGGGCCGGCTCCTGATTTTCGACGCACTCACCTCCCGCTGGCGCGAAATCCGCATCGCCAAGGACCCCGCCGCCGCGCCCATCACGGAGCTCATCGACTACGAGATTTTCTGCGGACTCCTTCCCGCCGAGAAGAACGAGCACGAACTCATCACCGCGGGTGACCTCGCCGTGCGCCTGGCCCGCCGGGAAGAAGGCGCAGAGAACTTTGTCCTGGTTGACGTCCGTGAACCGGTGGAGTTCGAAATCGCACGCATCCCGGGATCCGTACTGATTCCCCTGGCCGGCATCCGCGACGGCTCCGCGCTGGGGCAGTTGCCGCAGGATATTCCCTTAATACTGCATTGCAAGGCGGGCACCCGCTCAGCCCAGGCACTGGCGAGTTTGCGCGCGGCCGGTTTTGCCGACGTCGTGCATCTTGACGGCGGCATCGACGAATGGGCGAAAGTGAACCCGGCCTGACACAAAAGGGGAACAAGGACGCTGCACCACGTCCAGGTCCGGCCTGAACTCCCTTGCCGGCTGCTCCCCGGAGGCAGGCGCCTTCCCGGGCCCACCCGCGACAAACACAGCCTGGGAGAGTAGATTTCCCAACAAGGCTTCCCTTGTGCACGAGACCTTTGTGTTTGGGGCAAGCGCCGCATGTGCAGGGAAGAGGCGCATCATGAAGCGTGTGGAACACCAGCGGACCAGCCAAGAACCGATCGGTTCCGGATTTGGGCACGATACGCGCGCCGCACAAGTGGTGGACGGGATGGACCTCTCCGGTTGTGCGGCCATAGTGACCGGCGGCTATTCCGGCCTGGGCCTGGAAACTGTCCGGGCGCTGGTCACTGCGGGGGTCCAGGTGAGCGTTCCCGCCCGCCGTGCCGATCATGCCCGCAGGGTGCTTGCAGAGGTGGGTCTGGACGGTGTGGACGTTTTCGACATGGACCTCGGGGACCAGGCCAGCGTGAAGCGTTTCGCTGCCACGTACTTGGACTCAGGGCGCCGGCTGGACATCCTGATCAACAACGCCGCCATCATGGCCTGCCCGGAAACCCGTGTGGGGCCCGGCTGGGAAGCCCAGTTCGGCACCAACCACCTGGGCCACTACACCTTGGCCAATGAGCTCTGGCCAATATTGGCCGACGGCGGCGCGCGCGTGGTTGCGCTGTCATCCACCGGGCACAAACGCTCCGGAATCCACTTTGACGACCCGCAATTCACCAACGGCTACGACAAATGGGAAGCCTATGGGCAGGCCAAGACCGCCAACAGCCTCTTCGCCGTCGAGCTCGAGGCCCACGGCTCCGAACACGGGGTGCACGCATTCGCCGTGAACCCCGGCGGCATCATGACCGGGCTGCAACGCCACCTGAGCCGGGAGGAAATGGTGGCAGCGGGATGGATGGATGCCGCAGGCAAGCTGCGGGACGGCTTTAAGAACGCCGAACAAGGTGCGGCCACCTCCGTGTGGGCCGCAACGTCGCCCCTGCTCGACGGCAAGGGAGGCGTGTATTGCGAAGACTGCGACATTGCCCGCCCCACGGATCCAACTTTAGAGTTCGCCCGGTTCGCCGGGGTGGACGCGCATGCGATTGACCCGGACAGTGCGCGTCGGTTGTGGGAACTCTCCGCGAAACTGACAGGTGTCAACGCCTTCGCCTGACCACCGGGGCGGGCTCCCGGCGTCGGATGCCAGGGTTGCAGACCGGCTCAGCCGGCGGCTTCGCTTTCGCCCGCGGCATCCACCGCTGCATCCACTGCGGCACCGATGGTCTCAGCGGAAACCTGCAGCCCATAGAGGGCGTCCAGGGCAGAGAGGTAGCTTTCGGCGTCGCCGGACGCGGCCAGTTCCTTCGCCCTGACAGTGGGGATGTGCAGCAGCTGCTTGACCATCCGCCGCATGGCAAACTCCACTTCTGCTGTTGCCGCCGAACAGCCGTGCTGCTTGCGCACCTTGGCAATCTCGTCATCCAGCACCGACATGGTGTGCCTGCGCAGGGCCACGATGGCGTGGTCCAGGGAGCGCGCATTTTGGGATTCCTCGAACTCCCTGGCGGCCTGCGCCACCAGGGTTGAGGCCTGGGCCAGGGTGGCTTCCTGCTCGGCAGGGGCGGCCTGGCGGATGGTTTCCAACGTCAGCAGTTCGACGCCGGGAAGCTCGGCAACGTCGGCGGCGAAGTCGTGGGTCAGGGCCAAGTCAATAATGGTCAGTTGGGGAGAGTTTTCGTGGCGCAGGGGCGCCAGATCCGCCTTGGAGACCTGGTGGTCGGATCCGCTGCAGCCCAGGAGCAGCGATGCGTTGGCCAAGGCGCCGGGCAGGGAAGAGTCGGTGAGGGCGGTGCCGCCCCGGGAGGCCGTGAAAGTTTCTGCCCGGCCCGAGCCGGAAAAGACAGAAATGTTTGTGCAGCCGCGCTGCTGCAGTTGCGCCATGGCCGCACCGGCGTAGGCGCCCGTGCCGAAAAGCACCGCCGACATGCCGGTCAGGGGGGCAGCAGGTGGTGCAGCGTTGGGCGACACGCCGACAGCAGATGGTGCAGCGTTGTGGGGGTCGTGGAGGGTGTGGGGGCAGTGGGGCGTGCGGGGGTCGTGGAGGTCGGCGGCGAGGTCAAGGGCCACCGAGACGATGGACCTGCCGCGGTGCCCCAACGCGGTTTGGGACCCCACGTCCTTGGCGGTTTTCGCTGCGGCCTGGAACAGCCGGACCAGCGGCGGCGTGGTGACACCCTGCTCTTGGGCGCCGCTCAGGGCCCGGCGCACCTGGCCGGCGATCTCACGTTCACCGACAACGGCGGAGTCCAGCCCGGTGCCCACCGCGAAAAGGTGCCGCGGAACGGCGTCGTCCGTCAGCGTGGACAGGGCCCGGGACACCTGCTGCTCACTGAGCCCGGAATGCCGTCCAATGGCGTCCACGACGGAACTGCGGGCAGCTTCGACGTCGTCGGCGCTGCGGGCGTGGACGTAGAGCTCATAGCGGTTGCAGGTGGCCAGGGTGATCATTCCGGCCACGGAATTCTCGCCGGCAACCACCTCAGCACTCAGTGCCGCTGCGCCGGCGCTGAGCCGTGCAACGGTTTCCAGGTCAATGTCTGTGTGCGAGGCAACGAGTGAGAAGAGAACCACAATTTCAACATGGTAGACCCCCAAGCTGGGTGTTTACGGACAAGAAGCCCAAATGCGTCACCAAGATTGTGTGATGCTGCTGACAGGGATGGTGCCGGGATGCGCCTGGCTGCTGACAGTTTGTGCACAAAAGACGCTCAGGATTGCTCGGTAGGGTGGTGCCATGACACTGAACCCCAGCCACCCGTTGATGGATGGCCGCACCGAAAATTCACCGTTGATCACCGCCTACCGGGGCGGCAAGCCCAGCCGGCGGCCCGTCTGGTTCATGCGCCAGGCCGGCCGTTCACTGCCCGAGTACCGTGAATTGCGCGTCGGCACCACCATGCTGGAATCGTGCCTCAAGCCTGCCATGGCCGCCGAAATCACGCTCCAGCCGGTCCGCCGCCACGACGTTGACGCGGCGATTTTCTTCTCCGACATCGTCATCCCGCTCAAACTGGCCGGCGTTGGCGTGGACATCGTCCCCGGCGTGGGCCCCGTCTTGGACAAGCCCATCCGCACCGCCGCAGACATTGGCGCCCTGCCGGAACTCACGGACGAATCCCTGGACCCGATCCGCGAAGCCGTTGCCCTGACGGTGGCCGAATTGGGCAGCACGCCGCTGATCGGTTTCGCCGGGGCCCCGTTCACCGTGGCCGCCTACATGGTGGAGGGCCGCCCCTCCCGGGACCACCTGGGCCCGCGCACCATGATGCACGCACAGCCCGAACTCTGGGCTGAGCTCATGGACTGGGCCGCCGACGCGTCGGGCCAATTCCTGCGCGCGCAAATCGAGGCCGGGGCCAGCGCCGCCCAGCTCTTCGACTCCTGGGCGGGGTCGCTGGGACTGGCCGACTACACAGAACATGTGGCACCGGCGTCGGCCAGGGCCCTGGACCACGTCCGGGACCTGGGCGTGCCGCTGATCCACTTCGGCACCGGCACGTCCGAACTGCTCGGGGCCATGCACGACGTCGGCGTGGACGTCATGGGCGTGGACTACCGGCTGCCGCTGGATGAGGCGAACCGCAGGCTTGGCGGCACGGTTCCGCTGCAGGGCAACATTGACCCGGCCCTGCTCAGCGCGCCGTGGGAGGTGCTGGAACAACATGTCCGCGAAGTCGTGGCGGCTGGCTCCGCGGCGCCCTCACATGTGGTGAACTTGGGACATGGCGTGCCGCCGGACACCGACCCGGAGGTCCTGACCCGCCTCGTTGAGCTGGTCCATTCGATCCAGTAAAAACCCTGCCACCATGCACCAGCCGTAAGGGGACACCATGGAAAACCGAAAAACTGCCGCCAAGGCCCACCGGCCACAGAGCCACCCGGCGCCAAACCAGGCCATCGTGGTGGGCGGCGGCGTGTCCGGGCTCCTGGCCGCGAAGGACCTGAGCGCTGCCGGTTTCCAGGTAAGCATTTACGACGCCGCCACCTCCTGGGGCGGCTGCGTCGGATCCCATGAGGTGGCCGGGGTGGTGCTGGACGCGGGAGCTGAATCCTTCGCCACCCGCAACACCGCCGTCGCCGACCTTGCCGGCGAGCTCGGGTTGGGGGAGCGCATTGTGACCCCCAACCCGGTCGGTGCCTGGGTGTGGCTGCCGGAGGGCCCGGTTCCGCTGCCGCGCACAGGGGTGCTGGGGATACCCTCGGACTTGAACGCCCCCGAGGTGCGGGCGGCACTGGGCGCATCCGGGGTGCTGCGGGCCGCCCTCGACGCCAAGCTGCCCGCCACGGTGGGCACCACCGAAGCGGTGTCCAGCGTGGCCGATTTGGTGCGGGCGCGCATGGGCAAGAGGGTCCTTGAACGGCTCGTGGCCCCCGTGGTCGCCGGGGTTCACTCGGCGGACCCGGAGAAGCTGGACATCGACATGGTGGCACCGGGCCTGCGGGCGGGCATCCGCGAGCACGGCTCCCTCGCCGCCGCCGTCGCAGCGCAGCGGGCGCAGGGCAGCAAGCCCGGATCGGCAGTGGGCGGGCTGGCCGGCGGCATGCACACGCTGGTTACCGCACTGGTTGCCGAGCTGCAGCGCGCCGGCGTGGCCATGTACCCGGGCCACCGGATCAGGGCCGTCTACCGCGGGGACACCGACCCCGAACAGGTCCCCGAGGCGCTCAGGTACGACGGGGGCGCCCCCGCACCCTGGATTGTGGACTGGGAGCAGGGCACGGAGCGCGGCTTCGCGGCGGCCAGGCTGCTGGTCGTGGCCACGGACGGACCAACTGCCGTGTCCCTGCTGAGTCCGGAACTGCCGGCGCTGGAACCGTTTGCCCCCGCGCCGGGGCCGGACATCCGCCTGGTGACGCTCGTGGTGGATGTGCCCGAGCTGGATTCCGAACCCCGCGGCACGGGCGTGCTGGTGGCGCCTGGAACCCCCGGGATCACGGCGAAGGCGCTCACGCATGCCACCGCGAAGTGGGAATGGCTTGCCGATTCCACCGGACCCGGCACCCACGTCCTGCGGCTCTCCTACGGCCGTGCCGGCGTCAAGCCCTCCGACGCGGTGCGCCTGACCCCCGCCACGCCCCGTGAGGACGACCTCGTGGAGATGGCGCTGGCCGACGCCTCGGCCCTGCTCGGCATCCCGATCACGGAGGCGGACCTGTTGGGGTCCGACCTTGTCCGGTGGACGGGCGCACTGCCTTTTGCCGCCGTCGGCCAGCAGGGAAAAATTGCGCGGATCCAAGGCATTGCCGGTGGCGTTCCAGGGCTGGTGCTGGTTGGAGGATGGGTGAGCGGCAACGGCTTGGCGGCCGTGGTCAGCGGCACCAGGAGGGCTGTACGGGCCGTGATCGACGCCTCCCGGCGCATGTGAACTTGATCACTTTCTACACTTCGTAGAGGAAGTGAGTTTTATCTTTTCACTCCGGAGGGTGCACACTGGAACGCATGACGATAGACACTTACGCACAATCTGTCACCAAAGCACCTGCCGAGACGCCGTTCACCCTGTGGACCGTCTTCAAACGGACGGCTTCCTTCACGGGCGGCGGGGAGGCGGCGGCAGCATTTGAGGCGCTGACCGCCGAGCTGGCCGCCGAAAGCGTCACCCTGCGCGGCAGCTACGATGTTTCGGCCATGCGCAACGATGCGGACATCATGGTGTGGCTGGTGGGTGCCGACGCCGAAGGCCTGCAGCGGGCCGTCCGGAGCATCCGCCGCCTTGACCTGTTTGCCGCCACGGAGATCTCCTGGTCGGCCATGGGCGTGCACCGCGAGGCGGAGTTCGCCAAGTCCCATGCCCCCAGCTACATGGGTCCCAACGCGCCGAAGGACTGGGTCTGCGTGTACCCGTTCGTCCGCTCCTACGAGTGGTACATCCTGCCCCCCGAGGACCGCGGCCGCATGCTGCGCGACCACGGCCTCCTGGGCCGTGAATTCCCCGACGTCCTCGCCAACACCGTCTCCGCCTTCGCGCTGGGTGACTGGGAATGGCTGCTGGGCCTGGAATCCGACGAGCTCACCGACCTCGTGGACATGATGCGCCATCTGCGCGGCACCGACGCGCGCCTGCATGTGCGCGAGGAAATCCCGTTCTACACCGGCCGGCGCATCGACGCCGCCGAGGTTGCCGAGGTGCTCCGATGAGCGCGCCAAGCAATGCTGTCGCTGAGCCGGCACACTACGACGCGATCCTGCTCGCCTCCTTTGGCGGCCCCGAGGGCCAAGAAGACGTCATTCCCTTCCTGCGCAACGTCACCCGCGGCCGCGGCATCCCCGACGAGCGCCTCGAGGAAGTCAGCCACCACTACCGCGCCAACGGCGGCATCAGCCCCATCAACGCACAGAACCGTGCGCTCAAGGCGGCGCTGGAAGCGGAGCTGGCCGCCCGCAACATTGACTTGCCCGTGCTCTGGGGCAACCGAAACTGGGACCCGTACATCCCCGCCGTCCTGCAAGGCGCCTACGACGCCGGACACCGCCGCCTGCTGATGCTCACCACCAGCGTCTACTCCTGCTACTCCAGCTGCCGCCAGTACCGCGAGGACATTGGCATGGCCCTGACCGAAACCGGCCTGGACGGCAAGTTGGCCGTGGACAAGATCCGCCAGTATTTTGACCACCCGGGCTTCGTGGAGCCCTTCATTGAGGGAACCGCGGCATCACTGGCGAAGGTCAAGGCGGAACTTTCCGCTGCCGGAAAAGCCGACGCACCCGTGCACGTCATGTTCGCCACGCACTCCATCCCCACCCGTGACGCCGAGGCCGCAGGAAACTCCGTCGCCGAGACCCGCGAATTCGCCGAAAACTCGGCCTACGTGGCACAGCACCTCGCCAACGCCGAAGCCATCATGGCCCGGGTCGATCCCGACCAGAAGTGGTCGTTGGTCTACCAGTCCCGCTCCGGAGCACCTCACGTGCCGTGGTTGGAACCTGACATCAACGACGCTCTGGCTGAGCAGGCAGCAGCTGGCGTGGCCGGTGTTGTGGTGGTCCCGCTGGGCTTCATCAGTGACCACATGGAAGTCCTCTGGGACCTGGACACCGAAGCGAAGGAAACGTGCACTGAGCTGGGCCTGGCCTTTGACCGTGCGCCCACGCCGAGCACGCACCAAAAGTTTGTTGAGGGCCTTGTGGACCTGATCTGTGAGCGGACCGTGGAGAACCACATCGCCGAACGCCCGGCCATGACGAAGCTTGGCCCGTGGTTTGACGTCTGCAATCCCGGCTGCTGCGCCAACTTTCGTGGAGACAAACCGGCGATTTCCGAAGTCGGCAGCACTGTGGGCCTCGCCGCCGCGGGTGGTTCCTGACCTCCATGGCTGAAACAATGGCAAGTGTGAAAATTGGCACCCGCGGAAGCAAGCTGGCGCTGAGCCAGACCCGGCAAATTACAGACCAGCTCAGCGCCGTTGGCGGCTTTACCGCCGAAATAGTCCCCATCAGGACCCACGGCGACGTCCTCACGGGCCCGCTGTCCCAAATGGGCGGGACCGGCGTATTCGCCGCCGAACTCCGGGCGGCGGTCCTGGACGGACGCGTCGACGTGGCCGTCCATTCCCTCAAGGACCTCCCCACCGCGGCCGTTCCCGGGCTGGCGCTGGCTGCTGTTCCGGTGCGTGCAGACGCCCGCGACGCGCTCTGCGCCCGGGACGGGCTGCAGCTTACCGGGCTGCCCGTGGGGGCAAGCGTTGGAACTGGTTCCCCGCGCCGGGCAGCCCAGCTGCTCGCCGCCCGCCCGGACCTGGTCATCGTGGACATTCGCGGCAACGTCGAGACCCGGTTGGGCCGCGTCCCCGGCCTGCCCGGCAACGAACCCAGTGATCCTTTGCCCGGAAAGCGGGGCGACCTGGACGCCGTCGTGCTGGCCGCGGCAGGGCTGACCCGGATCGGCAGGCTCGATGCAGTCACCGAATTCCTGGACGCCTCGGTCATGCTCCCCGCCCCCGGGCAGGGTGCACTGGCGCTGGAAACCCGCACGGACGACACCGATCTTGCAGGCGTTTTGGGCCAGTCCCTGGCCGCCGTGGACGACGTTGACACGCGGCTGGCCGTCACAGCCGAGCGCGCCCTGCTGGCACGGCTCGAAGCCGGCTGTGCAGCTCCTGTCGGCGCCTTCGCACACCGCAAGGGTTCCATGCTGTACCTGGAAACCGTCGTGGTTTCACTGGATGGCACCCGCTCCCTTCGCCTGAACAAGGCCACCGACGGGCTGACCAACGTCGGGGCAACCCTCCTGGGCATTGAGCTGGCCGAGGAGCTGCTGGCCGGCGGCGCAGCGGATCTGGCAGAACTGGGCGCCAAAGCGCAATGACGCCAAGCGGGCACATCGGGGACATCGGGACCGGGGGCGCCGATCCTTTGGCCGGCATGCGCGTTGCCGTGACCCGCAGCGTGGACCGGGCCGGCGGACTGCTTGCCGCTTTGGTGGCGGCGGGCGCCGACCCGGTTTTGGTGCCGCTCATCGACTTCGAAGTCGCCGGGCAGGAAGACTTGGGCACCTCGATGCACCGGCTGGCTGCGGGGGAGTACCGGTGGCTGGTCATCAGTTCCATAACCACCGTTCGCGCGCTCAAGCAATGGTGCCAGGCGGCCGGGACCTCGCTGGCGGCCTTGATCCCTGCCTCCACCCAGGTGGCCACGATCGGGCCCACCTCGGTTGCCGTGTTGGCTGCGGAAGGAATCCAAGCAGTTCTGGCCCCGGAGGATCTGCAATCAGCTGCCGGGCTGGTGGCGTTGTGGCCAGAGTACGTCTTGGCCGACAACCCCGGCAAGGTGCTGATGCCGTCCTCCAACTTGGCCGCCCCCACCCTGCGGGACGGGGTCATGGCCAAAGGCTGGGACGTCGAGTCCGTCACTGCCTACACAACAGTCGACCACCCGGCCCGGCCGGAATTGCGGATGACCGCCACGCTGGCGAAGTCGGGGCAGGACCTCCGCGGCCCGGATCAGTGGGGCGGCCCAGGTCAGCAAGGAAGGCTCGCTCAGCGGGTTGAAGTCCCCCAGCTGACCCCGGCCGAAGCGGCGGCGGAGATCCGCACGGGGGCGCTCAACGCCGTCGTCCTTGCCTCGGGGAGTGCCGCCAGAAGGGTGGCCGAAACACTGGCGCCGCTGCCGGAGGGCTGCCTTGTCGTTACCATTGGGGAGCCCACCCGGAGTGAGGCGCAGCGTCTGGGCTTGGGGGTTGCCGCCACGGCGGAGCACCCCACACCGGAGGGAATCGTGGCCGCATTGGCCCGGGCCCGCACCATTTTTCAGAACCACACATTTACGGAGTCGTCATGAGTTTCCCCCTGCACCGCCCGCGCCGCCTGCGCACCACCCCCGCCATGCGGGCGCTGGTGCGCGAAACCCGGGTGGCGCCGTCGGACCTCATCCTGCCGGTGTTCATCCGCGAGGACCTGAGCGAGCCGCGCCCCATCACCTCGATGCCGGGCGTTCTCCAGCATACGACGGCGTCGCTCGTGGCAGCCGCGCGGGAGGCCGTTGAGCTGGGGCTGGGCGGGATCATGCTGTTCGGGATTCCGGCGGAGCGGGACGCTGCGGGAACTGCCGGCGTGGACCCGTTGGGTGTGCTGAACAAGGCCATCCGCGACGTCCGGGCGGTGGTCGGCGATGAACTGGTCGTGATGAGCGACTTGTGCCTGGACGAATTCACCGACCACGGGCACTGCGGCGTGCTGGCAGCGGACGGCTCCGTGGACAATGACGCAACCTTGGACATTTACGCGAAGATGGCCGTGGCGCAGGCCGCCGCGGGCGCCCACGTTGTGGCGCCCTCCGGCATGATGGACGGCCATGTGGCCGTGATCAGGGAGGCACTAGACTTGGCCGGCTACACCTCCGTCTCCGTCCTGGCCTACGCCGCCAAGTACGCCTCCGCGTTCTACGGCCCCTTCCGCGAGGCCGTGGATTCCCAGCTGCAGGGCGACCGCCGGAGCTACCAAATGGATCCGGGCAACCGCCGCGAGGCTTTGCACGAGGTTGAGCTGGACCTGGCTGAAGGCGCCGACATCGTCATGGTCAAGCCGGCCATGAGCTATCTGGACATCCTCGCCGACGTCGCCGCCATGAGCCCTGTGCCGGTGGCCGCCTACCAAATCTCCGGCGAGTACGCCATGATCGAGGCCGCGGCAGCCAACGGCTGGATCAACCGCCGGGGCGCCATCGAGGAATCGGTGCTGGGCATCAAGCGTGCCGGTGCCGGCATGATCCTCACCTACTGGGCGGCCGAACTTGCCGGCTGGCTCCGCGAGAACTAGTTCACCTCCCGTCCGCAACCTTCTTCCTTTTTTTACTTAGCCAAGGATTCATCATGACCAGCTCGCAGGACCTCTTTGACCGCGCCAAGACCCTCATGCCCGGCGGGGTGAATTCCCCCGTGCGTGCCTTCGGCTCCGTCGGCGGCACACCGCGGTTCATGGTCAACGCCAAGGGCGCGCACCTCACGGACGCCGACGGCCGCGACTACGTTGACCTGGTCTGCTCCTGGGGGCCGGCGCTCCTGGGCCACGGCCACCCCGACGTCCTGGCCGCCGTCCATGCCGCCGTTGACCACGGACTGAGCTTCGGCGCCTCGACCCCGGCCGAAAGCGAACTGGCCGCACTCGTGCAGGGGCGCGTGTCCGGCGTCGAACGCCTGCGCATGGTCTCCACCGGCACCGAGGCGACCATGACCGCCGTGCGCCTGGCCCGCGGATTCACCGGCCGCGAACTCATCATCAAGTTCGCCGGCTGCTACCACGGCCACCTCGACTCCCTGCTGGCCGCTGCCGGCTCCGGTTTGGCAACTCTTGCACTTCCCGGATCCGCCGGCGTTACGGCCGCAACCGCCGCTGAAACGCTCGTGCTGCCGTACAACGACCTTGCCGCCGTCGAGGCCGCCTTTGCCGCGCACGGGGACCGGATCGCGGCCGTCATCACCGAAGCAGCACCGGCCAACATGGGCGTGGTGTCACCGGGGGAGGGCTTCAACGCCGGGCTGTCCCGCATCACCTCCGCCCACGGCGCACTGCTGATCCTGGATGAGGTTTTGACCGGATTCCGCGTCGGCGCCGCCGGATATTGGGGCCTGACCGGGGGCTCCGAAACGTCAAATGAGCGCTGGACCCCGGACCTGTTCACGTTCGGCAAGGTCATTGGCGGGGGTCTGCCGACGGCGGCCCTGGGCGGCCGAGCGGAGGTCATGGACTATTTGGCGCCCTTGGGCCCGGTCTACCAGGCGGGCACCCTCTCCGGAAACCCGGTGGCCATGGCCGCGGGCGTCGCCACGCTGACCGCCGCAACGCCTGCCGTGTATGCCACGGTGGACGCCCGGTCGCTGGAACTGTCCACAGCCCTTGCCGCCGCCCTGGCCGCCGAAGGCGTGGACCACTCCATCCAGCGGGCCGGAAACCTGTTCTCCGTCGCATTCGGCACCTCCGCCCACGGCGTGCGCAACTACGACGACGCCCAGGGGCAGGAGACCTTCCGCTACGCACCCTTCTTCCACTCCATGCTGGATTCCGGCGTGTACCTGCCGCCCAGCGTGTTCGAGGCCTGGTTCCTCTCCGCGGCGCACGACGACGCCGCCATGAACCGCATTTTCCAGGCCCTCCCGGCAGCAGCGAAGGCAGCCGCAGCGGCCACCGCATAAAACCGCATCTTTGGGGCTTATCCGCGTCCACTTGAGCGCGGACGGGCCACCGAGGCGCGGTTGTGCGAGAAACCCTGCCCCTCGCAGCCCTGTTGCAGTCTGTGCCCATGGGGAGCCGACGCCAATCTGTGGCCAGCATCGCCGTCGTCATTCCTGCAACGAACGACGCCGGGATGCTGGCCGTGTAGCGCGCATCGATCAGAATTCGTAGATCGTCGTGAGCTCATCCGACATCAGCACCGCGTGCTGTAGAGCGCGCAGTGGCTCGGTACGAACTGAGATTCCGCGCAGCCGTGCAGCTCGCCCGTATCGTACCCATGGAGACGAATCGGGTTGGATCGCATCTGCCGAGGTCACCGTGGCCCTGTGGAACAAACGCCGCCTATATGCAACCCGCAGCCCTGAACCGACCCCTCGTTGCGGGTCATGTGCGGATAATCGGTTTTGCCATTGAATCCACACCTCGACCACGACGTGTAGGGGAAGGTCGTCACACAACGCGGCTACTCATGGCCATCCGCTGCGACGCGCAACAATGTACGAGCACGATCAACGAGTATGACGTCCAGAGATCTGAGCACCTATTGGCCTGTCCTTCTAAACCAAATTTCCAAAGGACTCGTACTTCTGAAACCATCCTTTGCTTCTCACCCTCTTCCGGCTGAGCAAGTGGACTTGATGAGGGCCTCTGTTCAGGGTCTCTGCGCGGCAGCCCAAAACCCGGCGGCATTACCCGTCGGCCTTCAGCAGTGACCCACTACGGGTACGCTGCAGCTCATGGTGTTCTCTCCGGCTCCTATGTGTCGTTGTCCGCGACAGCCAACTCGATTGGTCCTTCTGGCTATACGCGCTATCTCACTTGCCTCTATCAGCAGAAGCTTCCTGCTACCAGTACGTTTTCTGGTGTATGGATGGATTGTGGTTCAACTTCCGGCTCAGGAACTTCCCTATCAGTTAGAGGGAATGAATTCTGCCCAGCGGTCCAGACGATGTACAAGGTTGATGCCGCCTTGCTGGAACCGAATAAAGTTGACGAAATTGATACAGACAGGGTCATCGTGACGTCAAACTGAAGGGAGCGAATTGAAGAACAAAATCATCCTCATTGATCAAGTAATTGACCTGGATGGACGGCGGACTCATGTGGCCATGCTAAAAACCCCACCAGAAGCAACGATCCTGCGTCTAAGGAGAGATCGGGATGAACCCCCCGAACCGAGCAGACCACTTTCGCCGACGTCCTCCAACCTGCTGCCACATTTTCCCGAACCCCACTGAACAGATGATGAGCGGTGGCAGGCAACCGAGACGCGTGGAGCTAGCTTCAATGCCGTGAAGTTAAGGGTTTGGGGCTGGCGTCAACCCGGGGCGTCGGGCAGTGAGCAGTTTGCGTGGTTTTGTGGTGAAGTATCTGGCATGCGCGGCTGTTACTGATCGTTTCAGGCATGGCTGTCTTAAGATGTGAGACGGCCTTTTAATCAGGCGGAACCCCTGTTAAACATGTGAATGTTCAAGCCCACATGTTGCACAGGA
>JBBSQT010000018.1:0-14859 GCA_038243775.1 Actinomycetales bacterium
CCGACCAGGCCTTCCCACCAGCCGTCTTCGGTGGAATCGCCTCGACTGACATGCGTGCTGCCGGTCAACGCGTGCTGGATCAGCACGGCATTGTCACCGGCGGCGTTCAAGGTGCCCCAGCATTCAAACGCGATGGTGACCGAGGGCAGAACGCCCCCGGCCTCCAACGGCAGGTCGCCGATGCCGAAGGAGCGCAGCACACCGCCGCCCAGGCCCACAGCGGCCGACCAGGAGGTGCCCAGCGCCTCGGGCGCATCCGCCGCCACTTCCGGGGCAATCACTTCATCCTCCACCGACGTCCCCGTCACTTGAAGCACTTATTTCACGCTGATTTTGCAGCGCGGAAACCGGCTTCAAGGTCGGCGATGATGTCCACGACGTTTTCCAGGCCCACCGACAGGCGCACCAGGCCCGGACGGACACCGGCTGCAAGCTGCTGCCCCGGGGAGAGCTGGGCGTGCGTGGTGGAGGCCGGGTGGATGACGAGTGAACGCACATCGCCCAGGTTTGCCACATGCGAGTGCAGTTCCAGGCCGTCGACAAAGCGCTTGCCGGCCTCGGCACCGCCCTTGATGTCGAAGGCGATGACGGCGCCCGTGCCCTTGGGGCCGTACTTGCGTCCGCGCTCAAACCAGGGGCTCGAGGGAATGCCGGCGTACGCGACAGCTTCCACGTTCTCGTTGGACTCAAGCCATTGCGCCACCGTGACGGCGTTGCTGACGTGGCGTTCCACGCGCAGGCTCAACGTCTCGATGCCCTGGGCAATGAGGAAGGCGTTGAACGGGGAGATTGTGGAGCCGAGGTCACGCAGCAACTGCACCCGGGCCTTGAGCACATACGCAAGGTTGGCACCGAGCGCGGAACCGACGCCCAGGTCGCGGGCGTAAACCAGTCCGTTATAGGACTCGTCGGGGGTGTTGAATCCGGGGAACTTTTCCGGGTTGGCCGCGAAGTCGAACGTGCCGCCGTCGACAATTACGCCGCCGATGGCCGTGCCGTGCCCGCCGAGGTATTTCGTGGCGGAATGGATGACGATGTCGGCGCCCCACTCCAGCGGGCGGATCAGGTACGGGGTGGCCAGGGTGTTGTCCACGATCAGCGGCACGCCGACCTCGTGGGCGATGGCGCTGATGTTTTCCAGGTCCAGCACGTCCTGGCGCGGGTTGGACACCGTCTCGCCGAAGAATGCCTTGGTGTTGGGCTGGACGGCGTCGCGCCATTCATCCAGGTTGTCCGGGTCGGAGACGAACGTGACGTCAATGCCCAGCTTGCGCAGCGTGTGCTCGAGCAGGTTGAACGTGCCGCCGTACACGCTGGGGCTGGAGACGATGTGGTCCCCGGCCTGGGCCAGGTTCAGGATGGAGAACGTCGTGGCCGCCTGGCCGGAGGAGAGCAGCAGTGCGCCGACGCCGCCTTCCAGGCTGGCGACGCGCTGCTCCACGGCATCCGTCGTGGGGTTGCCGATGCGCGTGTAGATCGGTTCCAGCTCGGCCAGCGCGAACCGTGCCGCGGCGCTCTCGGCCGACGGGAACACGAAGGACGTGGTCTGGTAGATGGGCAGCGCCCGTGCACCAGTGGCGGCGTCCGGCTCCTGGCCTGCGTGGATCTGACGGGTTTCAAATGACCAACCGTTGCTCATGGTTGTTTCCTTCACACTAGAGGCCTGCCGCAAAACCCCTGTCGCATGATGCATCCGGGGGTTTGCTGGCTCGTGGCCCGCGCTTGCGCCGTAACCGGCTGGTTCGGCGCCAGGTCCTCACCCGGGGCACCCCACCGCGGAAGGAGGGTTGCCGGTCAGCTAGCCGGGGCTGTTCGCTGACACTCATGACCTACGTCCAGTGTGAAATAACGCTCGCGATTCCGCAAGAATATGACGAGTTTGTGACTTTTTACGAAGATCTGTTTGAAATCCAGGCCCCAACGTGCCATATGAAGAATAAGTGAATGATTCTTCTGCCCTGCACGGCAGACGCTTTCATGGACGACGCCGGAGCGCACCTTCCCGGCGTGGCACCCCTGCCGCCGGGCTGCTTCCCCGCCGCCGCTTATTTGGCCAGGCTTATTTGCCGGGCTTATTTCCCCAGGCTTATTTGCCGGGCTTATTTCCCCAGGCTTATTTCCCCAGGCCGGCGCGGCGCAGCGCCTCGGCCATCGCTGTGTTGGCAGTGCTGGAATTGCTGGTGGTGGTGTTGCTGGTGGCGGTGGTGGATGGCGCGGCGTTGCCTCGCGGCTGGTTGGCACGAGGCTGCCCTGTGCCAGGCTGGCCGGCACGAGGGTGGCCGGAACCCTGCCGGCGCGGCTGGCGGGCACCGCCCTGCGGTGCGTTGCTGCCGGGACCGCGGGAGCCGCCGTCGTTCCTGCGATTCTCAGTCCTGCCATTCTCAGTCCTGGCGCTCTCGTTCCTGCCGCCCGAAGCCCTCGCGCCGCCCTTCGCGCCGCCCTTCGCCGCGCCCTTGGCAACGGCCCCCACCTCGTCGTCAAGCCGCAGGGTGAGCGAGATCCGCTTGCGCTCAGGCTCCACCTCGAGAACCTTGACGCGCACCACCTGGCCGGACCTAACCACGGCGTGCGGGTCGGACACGAACGAGTTGCTCATGGCCGAGACGTGGACCAGCCCGTCCTGGTGCACGCCAATGTCCACGAAGGCACCAAACGCGGCCACGTTCGAGACGGTTCCTTCCAGGATCATGCCGGGGCGCAGGTCCGTGATCTTTTCCACGCCGTCCGTAAAGGTGGCGGTTTCGAAGCGGGGTCGGGGGTCGCGCCCGGGTTTTTGCAGCTCGGCGATGATGTCGGCGACGGTGGGCACGCCAAAGTCGCCGTCCACAAAGTCGGCCGGGTTCACGGACGCAACCGCGCCTACGCCGGCAGCAATCTCGCCCGGCTTCGCGCCCACCGACGCCAGGATCTTGCGGGCCACGCCGTACGCCTCGGGGTGCACACTGGAGGCGTCCAGCGGCTCGCCTCCCCCGGTGATCCGCAGGAAGCCGGCACACTGCTCGAAGGCCTTGGGCCCCAGCCGCGCCACCTTGAGCAGTTCTCGGCGCTTGCTGAACGGCCCGTGCTCGTTCCTGTGGGCCACAATGTTTTCACTCAGCAGCGGCCCGACGCCGGCCACCCTCGCCAGAAGCGCGGGCGAGGCCGTGTTGAGGTCCACGCCCACCGCGTTGACACAGTCCTCGACAACGGCATCAAGGGAACGCTCGAGCTTGGCGGGCGTGAGGTCGTGCTGGTACTGGCCCACGCCAATGGACTTCGGATCAATCTTCACCAGCTCGGCCAGCGGGTCCTGCAGCCGGCGGGCAATGGAGACTGCGCCGCGCAGCGTCACATCCATGCCGGGAAGTTCGGCACTGGCCAGGGCGGACGCCGAGTAGACGGAGGCACCAGCCTCCGAGACCACCAGCTTGCTGACCTTCCTTTCCGGTTTGAGCCGCTTGAGTTCCGCCACGAGTTCGGTGGCCAGCTTGTCGGTTTCACGGCTGGCCGTGCCGTTGCCAATCGCAATCAGCTCGACGTCGTACCGCTGCGCCAGCGAGACCAGCGTGGCAAGTGCCTCGTTCCAGCGCCTGGCCGGAGCATGCGGGTAAATGGTGTCGGTCGCGGCCACCTTTCCGGTGCCGTCAACCACGGCCACCTTGGTGCCCGTGCGCAGTCCCGGATCCAGGCCCAAGGTGGAGCGGTTTCCGGCCGGAGCGGCCAGCAGCACGTCGCGCAGGTTGGCGGCAAAAACCCGCACCGATTCCTCTTCGGCACTCTGGAACAGGCGCACGCGCAGGTCCACGGACAGGCGGGTCAAGATGCGTGTGCGCCAGGCCAGCCGGGCACTTGTCATGAGCCAGGCGTCGGCGGCGCGGCCGGATTCGGCAATTCCCAGCGAGTGGGCCACCGCGTTTTCGTAGCCGGCCCGGGCCTGCCCCTGGGCGTCGGCATCACGGGTGTCCGCCTCGGCCAAATCCAGTGACAGCACGCCCTCCTTTTCCCCGCGCAGCAGGGCCAGCACCCGGTGGCCGGGCAGGGCGTGGGGAGGTTGGGCAAAGTCAAAGTAGTCCTTGAACTTCTCCCCTTCGGCGTACTTGCCGGCCTTGACGGAGGAGCGCAGCCGACCGGACTTCCACAGCCGCTCACGCAGCCCACCCACCAAGGAGGCGTCCTGGCCGGCACGCTCAATCAGGATGGCGCGGGCCCCGGCGAGGGCGTCTTCGGCTGTGGCGACGCCGCGGCCGGCATCCACGAAGGAGTCGGCCGCAACGGCAGGGAACTTCGAGGGATCGGCCAGCAGCGCATCGAGCAGCGGCTCCAGGCCGGCCTCGCGGGCGGTGTCGGCCTTGGTCTTGCGTGTTGACTTGTACGGCAGGTACAGGTCCTCCAGCAGCGACTTCGTCCCGGCCGTTTCGACGGCCTCGCGCAGTGCAGGCGTAAGTTTCCCCAGCCCGTGGATGGTTTCCAGCACCACCGTGCGGCGCGCCTCCAACTCCCTCAGGTACCGCAGGCGCTCCTCCAGCTCACGCAGCGCGGTGTCGTCCAGGGTCCCGGTGACTTCCTTTCGGTACCGGGCAATAAAGGGGACGCTCGCGCCGTCGTCCAACAAGCCAATCGCGGCGCGGACCTGGGCGGCACGCACACCCAGCTCGGTGGCAATCGTGGCAATGATGCGCCCTGCGACGGCGGCAGCGGTGGGCAGGGACAGGGGTGCGGCAGGAATCTCAATCACAGCCCAATTCTGCCCCACCGGGGACGCACGCGCCGAACGTCTGCAGCAGCACGCCGGTATCGCCCCAACATCAGACATCCCATGTGACTTAGGTTACGCTAAGTCGAGCGGGGGGAAACAAAGTGCCAAGATGAACTCATGCGAATGGATCATGTTTCTTACGCCAGTGAATCAGATGGATTGGCTGCCACCTCGGAGCGAATCGCGACAGCCCTCGGGGTCAAGGCAGTGAAGGGCGGAATCCACCCGCGCTTCGGCACCCGCAATATGATTATCCCGCTCACCGACAACCACTATGTGGAGATCGTGGAGTGCCTGAACCACCCCGCATCGGACAAGGCGCCCTTCGGTCAGGCCGTGAAGGCCCGCTCGGCTGCCGGCGGCGGCTGGATGGGCTGGTGCGTTGCCGTGGATGACCTGGTCCCCTTCGAGGAACGCCTTGGCCGCAGCGCAGTCCCGGGCAACCGCAAGTTCCCCGACGGGCAGGAGCTGATCTGGCAGCAGATCGGCATCAAGGGCCTGATCGCCGACCCCCAGGTCCCGTACATGCTCAAGTGGGAGGGCGACCCGGCCCTGCACCCCTCGCAGGCCCGCCCCGCCAGCGTGCGCCTGACCTCGCTGACCATTGCCGGCAGCGCCGAACGCGTGACCGAATGGCTCGGCGAACCCGTGGAAGCGCCCCTCAACGATGTTGCCGTGGAGTGGGTCGCCCCGCGCGGCACGCCCGGCATCATGAGCGTCACCTTTGAGACGGCCGACGGCACGGTGACCATCTAAACAGCACCCGCCTGAACGTTTCCGGGCGCTTCCGGGCGCTTCCCGGCTCAGCCGCCGAACCCGAGAGCCGGACCCAGTGTGAAGGCGGCTATGTCCACGAGGGCGTGTGCCACGACCAGCGGCGCCACCCGGCCCCACTTTTTGTACACCCAGCCAAACAGCAGGCCCATAACAAAGTTGCCGATGAACGGGCCAAACCCCTGGTACAGGTGGTAGCTGCCGCGCAGCAGGGCTGCCAGGAAGATGGCCGCCCACCACCCCAGCCCGATCTTCTGCAGCCGGCCCAGCAGGTACCCGTTCAGGATCACTTCCTCCAGCACGCCGGCCCGGATGGCGGACAGAACCAGCACGGGGATGGTCCACCAATACTGGTTCAGGGCGCTGGGAATGATCTCGGTGGTGATGCCCATGGCCCGCCCCGCCGCGTACAGCCCCAGCGATGGCACCCCGATCACCACCAGCAGCCCCAGCGCACCCAGCCCGTCCCGGACAGGGTGGCGCCAGTCAAGACCAATCTTGCGGAACACGGACTTGCCCGGTTCGGCCAGAAGGTAAAACACAAGCAGGACCGGCACCAGGGCGAAAATAATGTCCAGCATCTGATACGTAAAGTCGAAGAATTCACGGTTGCTCTGGACCGCGTTCAAGGTGGAAGTGCCCTGTGCAATCGGCGCACGGCTCATCTTGTCCAGCAGCGACACCACCGAATACACAGCCGACTGCCCCAGTGAAACGCCCAGCACCAGCAACACCTCGACGATGAGGCGCCGCCTGGACTTCAAGCCCCAGCCCTGATGATCGACTCCGGATCCGCCGCCGCGGGCTGGCGCGACTCGGGCGTGGGGTTCGGCGTCGTGCGCGGGCATGCCGGGTAATGAATCATTCATAAAGCAATCATGCCCGGACTCGCTCCGCGATGGTGGAGTCCGGGGTGGTGCAGTCCGCCGCGGCGTCCGGGGAATGTGCCTTTAAATGCCCCTGTAGATCGTGAAATGAGTCTCGTCGACTTCTAGCGTCCAACACCCCTGCGTGGTTAAATTGAACTGGAAAGTGAAGCCATGCACCAGCAGCACAAACCAACCAGACATCAAGACAGCAGCTCCGCGGGACGGGCACCAGCCCGGCTTCTGGTCAGCAGCGTGGCTGCCATCGTGGGACTGGTGTTCAGCGTCTTGGTGGGAGCTCCAGCCGCTTACGGCGCGCAGTTGTCAGGGCATGATATTTCCTGGCCTCAATGCCCGGCCGCCGTGGGCGGGTTTGATTTGCCCATGCCGCCCACCTCCACCCAATTCGTGGTGGTGGGCTTGACCAAGGGCCTGCCCTTCACGGAGAACCCCTGCCTGGGCAACCAGCTGACCTGGGTGCGGACGCATGCCAAGCCGGCTCATGGATACACCATGGCCGCGTTCCCCACCACGAGCCAGCTTGCGGCCTACCGCTCAAGCGGACCGTGGTCGGCGGCCAGCAGGGCCGGACAGCTCTCCAACGTAGGTTACGCGCAGGCGTCCTTCGCTGCGGACAGCATGGCGCGGAACAGTTTCCGACCCGCCATGGTGTGGATCGACGTCGAACCACGCCCGGCCCAGCCGTGGCCCACAGCGACGGCTGCGGCACAACGCGAAAATCGTTACATCATCGAGGGCTTGATGCGAGGGCTCCGGGACGCCGGATTCTCCTACGGCCTGTACTCCTTCGCCAACGGTTGGGCGTCCATCACCGGTTCCTGGCATCTCCCCGGCGTTCCTGTGTGGGCCACCGCCGGCCGGCTGGACTATCCCACCGAAGCTCAGGACCGCTGCGTGCAGCCAAGTTTTTCCGGCGGCCGCGTCTACCTGTCCCAGTGGTATGACGATGTTCGCGACTATGACATCACGTGTTCCGCATATGCTTTGACGGCCCTCGCCATGCCTGGCTCCGTGTTGTCAGACGCCACCGCCGATTTCAACGGCGACTGGAACAATGACGTCCTGGCCCGGGTAAGCACGAACAACGAGTTGCGTCTCTATCCAGGCACCGGCCGCGGACCGTTTGGGGCCGCTACAACCGTTGGGGTTGGGTGGGGCACCTTTGATCTTCTGGAAACCGTGGGTGACTTTTCCGGGGATGGTTACGCCGACGTCATCGCGCGGGCCCCGGCCACGAACTTGTTGTGGCTTTATCGCGGCAATGGCCGCGGCGGCTGGCTGGCTCCGATCGTCATTGGAAACGGCTGGAATGCCTTTGACGCCATTGTGGGTCCCGGGGACATGAACGGGGATCAGCGGGTGGATGTCCTGGCCCGCGAAAGCAGCACGGGACGGCTGTGGCTGTACCCGGGCAATGGCCGCGGCGGCTGGCTCCCCCGGGAGTTGGTGGGTACCGGTTGGGGTGTGTTTAACACCTTGCTGGGTCCGGGCGACTTCAACGGTGATGGGACTGCAGATATTTTGGCCAGGGAACGTGCCACTGGCTTGTTGTGGTTGTACCCGCGCACCGCTGCAGGGAGCTGGAATCCGCGCGTCCTGATGGGAAACGGTTGGAATTCCCTGCCCATGGTCATGAGTCCCGGGGATTTCAACGGTGACAGGACAGCTGATGTCGTGGGCCGGGACAGCGCCGGAGTGCTGTGGCTCTACCCGCGCACTGCCCAAGGAACGTGGGGTGCACGGATCCAGATCGGCCATGGCTGGAACACCCTCAACACGATCTTCTGACATCGTGGGGCGTGTCCTCTAGGATCTTTACCATGAGCGCCCCACGACAGATCATCATGGTCCGGCACGGACAGTCGGCGGCCAATGTTGACCAGACCATTTACAACAGAATTCCGGACTACCGCATCCCGCTGACCGAGCTTGGCGTGGCCGAGGCCAGGGAGACGGGCGAGCACGTGCGCCGCCAGCTGGACGGGCAGCAGGTGCGCGTCTACGTCTCCCCCTACCTGAGGGCGCACCAAACCCTCGAGGCGATGGACCTGGGCGACCTGGTGGAGACCGTCATGGAGGAGCCGCGGCTGCGGGAGCAGGACTGGGCGAACTTCCAGAACCCGGCGGAGATCGCCGACCAAAAGGAGCTCCGCAATGCGTACGGGCATTTCTTTTACCGCTTCCGCGAGGGCGAATCAGGCTCGGATGTCTATGACAGGGTCTCCTCCTTCATGGAAACTTTGTTCCGGCACTGGTCCGAGCCCAACTACACACCCAACACGCTGCTGGTCACGCACGGGCTGACGATGCGGCTCTTCTGCATGCGCTGGTTCCACTGGACGGTGGAGTATTTCGAGTCACTGAACAACCCGGGCAATGCCGAAACGCGGACCCTCATCAACGACGGTCGGCGTTTCAGGCTGGACACCCCCTTCGAGCAGTGGACCCCGTCCTCCCCACACCAAACAGTTCTGGATGCCACCGGCCGCATTTGGTGACGCAGCAGCACACATTCAACCCGCACTCCGAGCAGCCCTTTTTTATTACGCAATGACAGACTGGCCTAATTATATCTTTCTGTCCCTGTAAGGGTAACCTTGCCTAAGAACAGGGGCAAACCCCAGTCGTACCTTCGAGGAACTCCGGAGCAACACGTGCTCGCAACATTGGTCATCGGCCTTCGTGAAGGCCTCGAAGCAGCCCTGATAGTTGGCATGATCGCCGCCTTCCTGCGCCGCAATGGCATTTCCCTCACACCCATGTGGCTGGGTATCGGAGCAGCCGCCCTGCTCAGCACCTTGACCGGCATCGCACTTGAGCTGGTTTCGGCAGCGCTTCCCCAACGGCAGCAGGAAGCCATGGAAACCATCATTGGCGCCGCAGCCGTGATCATCGTGACCTACATGATCCTGTGGATGAGCAAAAACTCCCGCAACATGAAATCCGCGTTGGAAACACACGCCGGTTCGGCGCTCAAGGGTGGTTCCGTCACAGCCCTGGCCGTCATGGCTTTCCTTGCCGTGCTGCGTGAAGGCGTGGAAACGGCCGTGTTCATGGTCGCTGCATTCCAGTCATCGCTGAGTCCGCTGGCCGCCGGATTCGGCGCCGTGCTGGGCCTGGGCGTCGCCTCCGGCATCGGTTTCCTACTATTCCGCGGTGCCGTCAAACTCAATCTGGCAAAGTTCTTCAAGATCACCGGCGTGTTTCTGGTGTTGGTTGCCGCAGGTCTGGTCATGAAATCCCTGCGCACGGCTCACGAGGCCGGCTGGCTCAACGTGGGACAAGGCAACACGGTTGATCTCGTCTGGCTCGCCCCCAACGGTTCCGCCCGCGCAGCCATCCTCACCGGAGTCTTCGGCGTCCCTTCCGATCCACGCGTCGTCGAGCTCCTCGGCTGGGTGCTTTACCTGGCCCCCATGCTCGCCTTCATCCTCTGGCCGCGCGCATGGCGCCCCACCTCCGCAGCCCTGCCTCGCCTGCAATTCGCGGCAGCCGGCACGCTGGCCGTTGCTGCGGCTGTCCTCACCCTTGCCGCACCGCTGGGGATCCCCGCCAGCCCTTCACCGACAGGTACGACGGCGGCACTCACCTCCTTTGGTGAACCGGCAGCAACCCTTCGGTTGGGCCAGGGAACGTTGGCCGGCACTTCTCCCGGCGAAACATCAGCCAACAGCGCCGCACATCCACCCCTGACGTTGGTGGAGACTTCCGCCGACGGCACCGAAACCACCCACCAGCTCACCGGGCACGGCACCGAATCCCATGCGGGCCGCACCGTCTCCGTCTACACAGCAGAGACCACTGCAGGGCAGTCCGACGGCGACGCGGCCGTCCTGACGACGAGGGAACTGGCGCAGCTCAATGGCGGGCGGCTGCCGGTGGGAATCAGCGCCACCGCCAACCCCGGACCGTTCACCGCCGCATGGAAACACCAAGGCAACATTACGGTGTGGGCGGCCAATGGAGTGCTCGTGGACGCCGTCAACACACAAGCCACCACAGTCATGCTCAGCGGCGGTGGCCTTGGCGCCGCCCGAACTGTGTCCCTGAACGATGTGAACAGCTGGGCGGTTCCCGCCGGACAAGTCAGCACCACCGTGTCCACACTAAATAATTTTCAAGCAATCTCCACCGACAATCGCCTGTGGTCGGCATACCTGCCAACCCTCTGCGCCGCCGCCGCATTGCTACTCGCTGGAGCAGCCCGGCGCAACCGGCGCAAGCTCGCCAAATCTGATCCTGAATCGGCCCCGGCGCCTGTCCCCGCCGGGGCCGAAGCGCCCGATCCGGAGCCGGCGAGGCTGTAGCCCCGGACCAGCGACAGCCAGGCGACGCCAACCAACCGGCTTTGCTCTCCCCTTCCCTGTTTGCCCGCATCACCACCGCCCCGCCCCGCATCATTTATCCGCATCGCTTTCCAAAGGAATCTTATGATTTTCTCCGCCAAGACCAATCGCCCAGCCCTTCCGGCCGCCCTGGCAGGTACAGCCGTGCTGGCACTTGCCCTGGCTGCCTGCGGCGGCCCCACCACGAGCGGCACGGCTGAGATCGCCGCCAAGGACGGGGCAGCGCCGGTGAGCAACGGTGCTGCGCAGATTGCCGTCAGCGTCCAAAAGGTCGACGGGGAGGACCAGTGTGTGCCCGACTTCGCCACAGCGCCTGCCGGACCCGTATCGTTCACCGTCTCCAACAAGGACGCCTCCGGTGTCAGTGAAGTTGAGCTGCTCAGCGACAAGCGCATCCTGGGCGAACGTGAAAACGTGATCCCCGGTCTGAAGCCTGTCAGTTTCACCGTCACCTTGGCTGGCGGGGAGTACCAGCTTTACTGCCCCGGCGCAGCAACGGAAAACACCCCCTTCACGGTCACCGGCAGTGCAGCCTCGACCGCCGCCAATGGCGTCAGCGCGCTGCTCCAGGAGGGTACAGAAGGCTACGGCAAATACGTATCGGGTCAGGTCGAGAACCTCATGGTGGCAACCGCCGCCCTGCAAACCGCGGTTGACTCCGGCGACATTGCCGCCGCCCAAGAGGCCTACGCCGGTGCCCGCCCGTTCTTTGAACGGATCGAACCTGTGGCAGAAAGCTTCCCGGACCTGGACCCGGCGCTGGATCTGCGCGTGGCCGACGTCGAACCCGGCACCGAATGGACGGGTTTCCACCCGCTGGAAAAGGACCTGTTTGAGGCTAAGGCCATCACCGATTCCACCAAGGCCCTGGCGGCAGGGATCGTGAAGAATGTTGGCACGCTGGCAACCCTGACCAAGGAACTGGAAACGAGCGACGCCTATAAGCCCGAGGAACTGGCCAACGGGGCCAGCGGCCTGCTTGAGGAAGTCCAATCCTCCAAGATCACGGGCGAGGAGGAGGCATACTCCAAGCTGGATCTGCTCGACTTCGCCGCCAATATTGAAGGTTCGCAGCAAGCCTTTGAATATCTCAAGCCGGCCCTGCAGGAGATTGACCCCACCCTGACGGGACAAATCGAGACTCAGTTTGAGACCGTCAACAAGTCATTGGACGGTTACAAGGACGACTCGGCACTTGGTGGCTGGAAGGCGTACACGGATGAGCTGAAGGCCTCCGACGGTGCAAAATTGACGGCCCTGATCCAGGCTCTGCAGGCACCATTGGCCAAAATTTCCGAAAAGGTGGCCACGGCTTAATGTCCACGGCGGCACCCCAACCCACTGCTGGCCAAGGCCCCGAGTCCGACTCCCGGCACGAACGTGCGCTCTCGCGGCGCCGTTTCTTTGGTGGCTCGGCAGCGGTGGCCGGTGCCGGCGGTTTGCTTTTGGGTGCCGGTGGGGCTGCGGCGGTTGCTGCGGCCGCGGCACCCAAGCCTCCCACCGACGTCGACCCTGTCGCGCAGAAGGCAACTCTCACCGAGCCCTTCTACGGCGGGCACCAGGGCGGTATTGCCACGCCCCCGCAGGACCACCTGGTGTTCACCGCGTTCGACATGAGCGCTACGACGCCGACCGAGCTGCAGCTGGTGCTGGCAAAGTGGTCGGCGGCCATGGCCGAGATGACTGCGGGGCGACCCGTGGGCAAGGTCGAGCCGGCCCGCGACCAGGCCGTCCCCGTTGACACCGGCGAGGCCACCGACTTGGGGCCGCAGGGCCTGACGTTGACGCTCGGGTTCGGGCCGTCGCTGTTTGACGGGCGGTTTGGGCTGGAAAAGTTCAAGCCGCTTGATTTTGAACAACTGCCCGCCATGGCAGGTGAATCACTCGATCCGGCCATGACGGGCGGTGATATGTGCATCCAGGCCTGCTCGAACGACCCGCAAGTGGCCTACCATGCGGTGCGGAACCTGGCCCGCATGGCCCGAACCCAGGTACGGACAAAGTGGACGGTGTTGGGTTTTGGCCGTGCCTCGGCCGGCGCAAACCAGAGCACTCCGCGGAACCTGATGGGATTCAAGGACGGCACCCGAAACATCACCACCGGCGCCGACTTTACGCAGCACGTGTGGGTTGGCGACGAAGCCGGCCAGCCGTGGATGGAGGGCGGGAGCTATCTCGTTGCCCGCAAGATCCACATGCTCATTGAAACCTGGGACGAGGACCCGATCGGAGACCAACAGAGCATTTTCGGCCGCAGCAAGGCCGCCGGCGCCCCGCTCTCCGGCACCCGGGAGCATGACGTCCCCGACTTCCACGCCATGCACGGCGGCGCCCCGGTCATTCCGGCCGACTCCCATATGGCCCTGGCCGCGCATGAAAACAATGGTGGCACCAAGATCCTGCGTCGCGGCTACAACTTCACCGACGGGCTGGACTCGGTGGGCAGGCTCGATGCCGGCTTGATGTTCCTGAGCTTTCAAAAGAGCCCTGAACAGTTCATCGCCCTGCAGCGCAAGATGGGGAAATCCGACCGGCTCAACGAGTACATCCGGCACGTGGGTTCGGGAGTCTTTGCCGTTCCCGGAGGACTGCCCGAGGCTGGCAGCTACTACGGCAAGGAATTTTTCGCATAAACCAGCCCGGGCCAGGCGCGGTCTCCGCAACCACACGCAGGGGCTACAGCGCCGGGGCCGCTACAGCGCGGGCGCCACAATTACGCGGGTTCCGGCGTCGTGGAAGGCCTGCATCTGGGCCTCGGTGATCCTGGAGTCCGTGATGAGATTTTCAAACTTTGTCTCATCCATGGTGGCAAATGCACGCCGGCCAATCTTGGAGGCGTCGGCCAGGAGGTAGGACTCCGACGCGCGGCGGGCCATCTTGGAATTCACGGACGCCTCGCCCTCGTCGTTGATGGTTGGCCCCGTCGCCGGCTCGATGCCGTTGACACCAATGAAGGCAACATCGAGGGCAACGCGGGACAGGATGGTGTCCGCGTAGGGCCCCACGAGTTCATAGGAGCGGGGGTTCACAATTCCGCCGGTCACCATGATCTTGAAGTTGGGCCTGATGGCCAGCTGCGCGGCAATGTTGATCGCGTTCGTGACCACCGTCAGGGTGGGCCGGTTGGAGTGTTCCATCAGGTCCTCTCGGGTGGAGAGCACTTGGGCCAGGGCCGTGCTGGTGGTTCCCCCGCACAACCCGATGACGGCGCCCTTGGGGATCAAGGCACTGGCCGCGTGGGCGATCTGCTGTTTCTCCATCGCATTGTCATCACGGTTGTACCGCCCCGGCAGTTCGTAGGAAACCGAACCGCTCGTGGCGCCGCCGCGGGTGCGGGTCAGCAGCCGCTCGTTGGCCAGCGAATCCAGGTCGCGCCGGGCCGTGGCCGGGGAAACCCCCAGCTTGTCCACGATCTCCTCGACCTCCACCTGCCCATCGGCAGCCAGGATGTCCAGGATCGCCGTGAGCCGTTCAGTTCTGTTCATGTCCCGCTCCTGGACGGCGCGTGCGCCGCCATCTCTTGTGAATAGTCTTTAGTTGGCGGCAGTTCCGGCGCCGGCAAACAGTGCCAGCAGCCGTGAAACTTCCGGAATCAGCGCATCCCTGCCGGCACCGAGGTACCTGCGTGAATCGACCACTGCAGGGAAGGCATCCAAGTATTCACGCACCGCACGCGTGAAGAACCCGTTCAAGTGGGTGGAGACGTTGATCTTGGTCATGCCTGCGGCAATGGCTGCCACAATGTTCTCATCCGAGACCCCCGATGAGCCGTGCAACACGAGCGGCACGTGAAGGGCGGCCTTCAATTCCGCGATGCGGGCAAGGTTCAGCGCCGCGGAGCGTTCGGTCATGGCGTGCGATGAACCCACCGCAACTGCCAGCGCGTCCACGCCGGTCGCCGCGACAAAGGCTGCGGCCTCGGCCGGGTCTGTCAGCACGCCGGGAGTATGTGCACCGTCCTTGCCTCCCACCTGGCCCAGTTCCGCCTCAACGTAGACGCCGCGCGCATGGGCATAGGCCGCCACCCGCGCCGTGACCTCCACGTTGTGCGCGTACTCAAGGTGGGCGCCGTCGTACATGATGGAGCCAAAGCCCAGGTCCACGGCCTCATACGCCA
>JBBSQT010000019.1:0-14813 GCA_038243775.1 Actinomycetales bacterium
CCCCGCATCCGCTGCCAGCTCGGCCTAACTCTACGACTGGACCTCCAACGGCTGGATTATGCGCCCTAAAACACCACCCGAATGGCTCCCCACCAGGCACAACACCCCCGCAGGGCACATAACCCAGCCGTCCGCCTAATGACGAAGGTCGTGCAGTCTCGGGTCCCGACCGCCTGGGCGGGCTACATATCCCAGACCGGTGGCCAGTTCCCGGAAGAGGACCTGCATGTTCGCCGCACGTAGCCTTCGCCCGCTGGCATTGACGAAGAACGCGTCGGGGTCGGTAACAACTCCGAGAGACCGGCTCGTCCTGAGATAGCTGGTCAAGGCCAGAGTGGTGGAGGGATCTACCGGAACGTACCGCTGTTTGCCACGTTTGCCGATGATCGTGAGCACGTTGTTGCCAACATCGAGATCGGTGATGTTCGCTTGAGCGCACTCACCGATCCGCATCCCCGTTACGGCCATCAGCCCGATAACTGTCGTGGCGGTTGCCGCCCTCAACGGAGACCGGATTCTTGATGCCGCGTTCATTAGCGCCAAGGTTTGATCAGCGGTGTAAATGTACGGAGGCGTCCGCGCGTAGCGTGCCGGGATCAAGCCGGCAGGAATGAGCTGGGCCAGGGACTCCTGCTGGCAGTGAACGTAGGCTGCATAGCCTGCGACGATCATCAAACGGCGGGACTTCCACGTTGCCAGCGCCTGTGTTGGCAACGTGGCCCACTCGATGGCTGTCTTGACCGTGATCACGGTATCACCCACTGTTTCCAGATACGCCAGGTAGCTCCTCAACAAGTCCTCGTGGTGAGCCAACTTGTGCCCGAGCGCCCGACGCAGTTCCAAATAATCGTCAACATACGTCTGAAGCACCGTATTCATGACGCACCTTCTTCGGGCAGTGCCCTGCCGCATTCCGGGAGTAGTAGTGGCCAAGGAATGGCCAGGGCCCTCAACGCGTCGATATGGACTTTGGCATAAATCAACGTCGTCGTTGGACTGATATGCCGCAACAGCTGGCCAGCTTCCGTCAGCGTTCCGCCCTCGCTCAGAACCCTGGTTGCCGCGCTATGCCGCAGGCGGTGAGCCCTGACGGGAAACCCGATTCCTGCCCTTGCCGCTCGAGCGGCGACGACCTGGCTGACGCCAGCCCTGCCCAATCTTGCATGGGGTGCTTTGGATTGGAGAAATACGTTTCGGCACGAGGACGGCGGCCGCTCATCACGAAGATAGGCGACAACGGCTTCACCCACATCGACCGGCAAAGGCATGCGAACGTTCTTGCACCCTTTTCCTGGGACCAGAACGGTGCCAGCTTCCCATTTAAAGTGCTCCAGTCGCAGGCAGGCAACTTCGTTGGAACGCAAGCCCATCCTGGAAAGCAGAAGGACCATGGCCTGGTCACGGAGCACGGCTTCAGGTGAGCTGACACCAATATCAACAACCGCAGTGAATTGTTCACCTGTCAACGCCTTCGGCAGCGCACCATAGGGTGAGTACGCCACCGGCAGGACACCTTCCGCCAGAGGCGCAAGGACCTTGCCCGTCAGGAACAGCCACCGCAGGAACACCCGCAGCGCTGAGGCTGCAACCTTGACCGAACCAACAGACTCGCTCATGCGTCGTATCACGAGGAAATCCAGCACCTCATTGACCGCCAGCGAGCTGATTTCATCCTCGGTAACGGTAGACCTCCAAGAAACGAACGGGCGCACCTGGTTCAGATAGTTCTTCACCGTTTCGGGCGCCAATGCCCGTTCCGCCACCAGATACACCCGGAATTCTTCCAAGAGCACCTGAGACCACAACAAAATATCGGGAGGGTCAGGATCCCGCTCCACCCCAACATCCTGAAGGAAAGCAAGAAATCCTTGCAATGATCGGGGAGTCTGTGACGCCGTATGGGTCTTTCGCCGTTCACTGAAGAACACGGCAATGACAGGGGACGTAAGCTGACGGACTTCCATGTCATGTTCGAGCATCCACCGGGACAAATGAGCAAGCATCTGCAACTGCTGAGAGGCGCTATCCGGCGCATAACCAGCATCAAATAGAAACGAACGGAACCCCGGCAACCACGATGCCAGCGGACCCCTGATTGAAACCTTGAACGGATCACCCATGATCCTCGCCCTCCCTTATCTGGAAGAACAAGCATCAACCCAAGGACCAGATTATGCCGAACTTTTTTGAACCAACCCGACCCTGACCAGCACCGTTAGGAAAACATCGGCATAATCCGAACATCGGGATAACCCAAAAATTCGTTGTCCTTTTTCAGGTCAAAGTTTTCCCGCCGCAACCGCTTGAGCTCGCCCCGTTCGTCCTCACCCAACGCACCCGTCGGCTCTCCCGTGCCCCGGCGCGTCTTCTCCAACTTCACCCACCGGCCCAACGTCTGCTCGCCCAGCCCGATCTCCCCGGCCACCACAGCGACCGCCCTGCCCGTATCTACCACCAGCCCCGCAGCCTCCCGCTTGTACTCCTCGGTATAGGACCGGCGCTGCTTCTTCTGCTCGCTCATCACTGAACATCCTCCCAGCAGGACTCAAATCCCGCTAACTTCGGTGTCCACATTCTTAGGCTAGCCCCAGTTGGCCGTTCCCCGCAGCCAATTGATGGTCCAGCAATTGCCGCATGGAACGGGGGCCCTTCGTGCACTGCTTCCGAGAGCGTCTGCACGAGCAAGGTTAAGTCCCAAGAAGCACCTTCGGCCCATGGAGACGGCGCGCAGGGGCACGGTCTTCAGGCCATGGCCCGCGGCTAGTAAGCTTGGAACACCCGGACCTTTGATGATTTTCTGGGCTTTCGTGCTGTCCCGGTGCGTTAGACATACGTACATTCATGGCGGTCCCGCCATGCGCCTGTCCAACAGGCACCAAGGAGAAAAACACCCATGAGTCTTGCAGGGTTGCGGAGCGCACTTTCGGCCGATCCACTCTTTGCCCGGGTCCGCGCCTACGCCACGGCGGATCCCGCCACACGCAGCGCCGACGTCTCCTTCAGCGCCCCGGCAGGCATGCGCGCCGTGCTCCTGGCCGAGATTGCCGACGGCCTGGCCGCCGCCAACGCCGCCGCCCCGGGCGTGGTGCTGGCCGTGACCGCAACGGGCCGGGAGGCCGAGGACACCGTCGCTGCCCTGCGCTCCTACCTGCCCGAGAACGCCGTGGCCGAGTTCCCCAGCTGGGAAACCCTCCCGCACGAACGCCTTTCACCGCGCTCGGACACCGTGGGCCGCCGTCTTGCCGTGCTGCGCCGCCTTGCCCATCCCGAACACGATGCCGGAGCCCACCTTCGCGTGGTGGTGGCACCCATCCGCGCTGTTGTCCAGCCGCTCGTGGCCGGCCTGGGCGAGCTGGTGCCCGTCAGCGTGCGCGTGGGGGAGGAAATCCCGTTCGGCGACCTCATCAAGCAACTCGCCGATGCCGCCTACGCCCGGGTTGACATGGTGACACGTCGCGGCGAATTTGCCGTCCGCGGCGGCATCCTGGACGTCTTCCCGCCTACCGAAAACCACCCCGTCCGCATTGAATTCTTCGGGGACGAGATTGACTCCATGCGCTGGTTCAGCATCGCCGACCAGCGCACCCTGACCTCCGTCAAGGGCAGCATTGACCACCCCGCCGAACTGTACGCACCGCCCTGCCGGGAAATCCTCATCACCCCCGCCGTCATGTCCCGTGCCGCCAAGCTCAAGGACGCCATGCCCGGCGCCGCCGGCATGCTGGAGAAGATCGCCGGAGGCATTGCCGTGGAAGGTATGGAATCCCTGGCACCGGCCCTGGTGGAGGGCATGGTGCCGCTGACCTCGCTCTTCCCGGCCAGCTCCATCGCCGTGGTGCTGGATCCCGAGAAGGTCAGCGCCCGCGCCCACGACCTGGAATCCACCAATGAGGAATTCCTGGAAGCCGCCTGGTCCACCGCATCCGACGGCGGCAGCGCCCCCCTCGACCTGGCGCACGCCAACGGGGGAGGGGCAGGCTTCGACCTCGCCTCGGCAGGATTCAAGTCCCTGGCGCAGACCCGCGACGGTGCCCTAGGCCAGGGACTGAGCTGGTGGACCCTGGGCACGCTGGCCCAAGATGAAGAGCTTGAACTGAACACCGACGTGTTGAACCTGCACGCCCGCGAACCGCGCGGCTACCGCGGCGACGTGGCGGAAATGATGGAATTCATTGGATCGCGGATCAAGGACCAGTGGCGGATCGTGGTGGCAACCCAGGGCCCCGGACCTGCCCAGCGCCTGGCGGAGCTGTTCCACGAAGCCAACATCCCGGCCTCGCGCGTGGAAACCCTCGATGCTGAACCGCAACCGGGCATCATCGAGGTGACCACCGCCGATACAGGCCGCGGCTTTGTCCTGGACTCGCTGAAAATGGGGCTGCTGACCGAGGCGGACCTGCTGGGCCGGGCCTCAGCCGTCTCAACCCGGGACATGCGCAAGATGCCCTCCAAACGGCGCAACGCCGTGGATCCCCTGCAGCTGGAGGCCGGGGACTACGTGGTCCACGAACAACACGGTGTGGGCAAATTCGTAGAGCTGATCCAGCGCAAGGTGCCAGGGGCCGGCGTCGGCGGCACGGCCGGGCTGCGCGAATATCTGGTGCTCGAATATGCCCCGTCCAAGCGCGGGGCTCCGGGGGACAGGCTGTTTGTCCCCACCGACCAGCTGGACCAGGTGACAGCGTACGTTGGCGGTGATGCGCCGGCGCTGTCGAAAATGGGCGGCTCGGACTGGGCGGCGACCAAGTCCAAGGCCCGCAAGGCCGTCAAGGAGATCGCCGGGGAACTGATCCGGCTGTACTCCGCACGCATGGCCTCCCGCGGCCACGCCTTCGGCCCCGACACTCCCTGGCAGGCCGAGCTGGAAGAAGCCTTCCCGTATGTGGAGACACCGGACCAGCTGGTGGCCATCAACGAGGTCAAGGCGGACATGGAGAAAGAAGTCCCCATGGACCGGCTGATCTCCGGCGACGTGGGCTACGGCAAGACCGAGATTGCGGTCCGGGCCGCGTTCAAGGCCGTGCAGGACGGAAAGCAGGTGGCCCTGCTGGTGCCCACCACCCTGCTGGCACAACAGCACTACGAGACGTTCAACGAGCGCTTCTCCGGCTTCCCGGTGCGGGTGGAGCCGCTCTCGCGCTTCCAGACTGCGAAGGAATCCAAGGAAATAGTGGAGGGAGTGAAGAACGGCTCCGTTGACGTGGTCATTGGCACGCACCGCCTGCTTGCGAAGGATTTCGCGTTCAAGGACCTGGGCCTGGTCATTGTGGATGAGGAGCAGCGTTTCGGCGTGGAGCACAAGGAGGCGCTGAAGAAGATGCGCACCAACGTTGACGTTCTGGCCATGAGTGCAACGCCCATCCCGCGCACCTTGGAAATGTCCATGACGGGCATCCGGGAAACTTCCACCTTGGCAACCCCGCCGGAGGAACGCCACCCCGTGCTGACCTATGTTGGTGCGCACAGCGACAAGCAGGTGGGTGCTGCCATCCGGCGCGAGCTCATGCGCGAGGGCCAGGTTTTTTACGTCCACAACCGGGTCAAATCGATTGACCGCACGGCAGCCCACATCCAGCAGCTGGTGCCCGACGCCCGCGTGGCCGTGGCACACGGGCAGATGAGCGAATCCAGGCTGGAGCAGATCATTGTTGATTTCTGGGAGAAGCGTTTTGACGTTCTGGTCTGCACCACCATCATTGAAACCGGCCTGGACATCTCCAACGCCAACACGCTGATTGTGGAGCAGGCCAACAACTACGGGCTCTCGCAGTTGCACCAGCTGCGCGGGCGCGTGGGGCGCGGCCGTGAGCGGGCCTATGCCTATTTCCTGTACCCGGCGGACAAGCCGCTGGGCGAGGTCGCACTGGAGCGCCTGAAGGCCGTGGCCGCCCACAACGAGCTGGGTGCAGGCATGGCGCTGGCCATGAAGGACCTCGAGATCCGCGGTGCGGGCAACTTGTTGGGCGGGGAGCAGTCCGGCCACATCCAGGGCGTGGGCTTCGACCTGTACATCCGCCTGGTGGGCGAGGCCGTGGCCGACTACCGCGGCGAGGGTGAAGAAAGGGCGGCCGAGATGAAGATTGAGCTGCCCATCAACGCCCACCTGCCGCACGACTACGTCCCGGGGGAGCGGCTGCGCCTTGAGGCTTACCGCAAACTGGCGGCAGCTGTCAGCATCGAGGGCATTGCCGAGGTTCAGGCAGAGCTCGTGGACAGGTACGGAGAGCTTCCCCCGGCCGCCGTGAACCTCATCGCCGTGGCCCATTTCAAGGTGCTGGCCCGGGACGCCGGTCTCTCCGACGTTGCCCTGCAGGGAAACTTCATCAAGTTTGCCCCGGCAGAGCTGCCCGAATCCAAGGTCATGCGCCTGATGCGCATGTACCCTGGATCCTTGGTGAAGCCGGCCTTGCATTCGGTGCTGATTCCGAAGCCAAAGACCGCCCGGATTGGCGGCCGGGACCTGGCCGACGCCGAAGTGCTGACCTGGGCGCAGGGCGTCCTGGAGGCAATCTTCGAAGCGGTGCCGGCGCAGGTTCCCTAGCCGCCTGCCACCCTACCCGCCGACCCCCGTCGCCTGCAGGTTGTCGATGGTGACCGTGATGGGGGTGGGGGCGCCGGTGGTGCTGAGGTAGGTGTAGATGCCGATGGCTCCCGCTGTCTGGAGTGCGGCGGTGGCATCGGTGGCTGTAACTTGCCAGGTGGCCGGTTCGGCGGTGCCCACCTTCCAAACCTTGGCTTGGAGGGTGGTGGGTGAGGTGCCGGTGGCCTGGACCCTGAGTTGGAGTTTGTCACCGGTGTTGTAGCTCAGTCCGGCGATGGTGGCCGTTTTCAGGAGGACATCCGTGTTCCTTTGCAGGTGGAGCTGGACGGTGCCGGTGGAGCTGACGACGGCGCGGGCACCGTAGCTGTCAGTTCCGACCTTGCGAGCCACCAGACCCGCGTAGAGGCTGCTGGCCGTGGGCCGGTTGAAGCTGAAGGTTGCCTGCACATCCGTCGCGTTGGAGGCAACGGTGTTTAGATACCCGAAGTTGCTGGTCCTGGCGGCAGTGGAGATGGTGGCTGCGCTGCCGTTGACGGCGAAGTTCGCCGCGGCGCCGGACAGAGTCCATACACCGCCGGTCTCTGCCGTGCCTAGGCCCCCCGCAGTAGTGCGGGTGAACGTGTCATTGGCCAGGACGCCGGCCGGCGGTGCCGTGGCGGTGACCGTGATGGGGTGGGTAACGGTGCCCTTCGCGCCGTTGTTGTCCGTCACGGTCAAGGTCACGGTGTAGGTTCCGGGTAGCTCGTAGCTGTGCGTTGTGGTGGCGCCGGTGGCAGTGGTGCCGTCACCGAAGTCCCAAGCGTAGGCAGCGATGGTGCCATCCGGGTCCTTGGAGGTGGTCCCGTTGAAGGTGCCGGCAAGGTCGCTGGCGCTGCTGGTGAACGCGGCCACAGGAGCCTGGTTCACCGGCGGAGTCACGGCCCCGGCGCCTGTTGCCTGCAGGTTGTCAAAGGCGACGGTGATGGGGGTGGGGTTGCCGGTGCTGCTGAGGTAGGTGTAAATGCCGATGGCCCCTGCGCTTTGCAGTCCTGCCGTGGCATCGGTGGCAGTGAGCTGCCACGTGGCCGGTTCGGCGGTCCCGGTCTTCCAAACCTTGGCCTGGATGGTGGTGGGTGAGGTGCCGGTGGCTTGGACCCTGAGTTGGAGTTTGTCCCCGGTGGCGTAGTTCAGTCCGGCAATGGCGGCCGTTTTCAGCAGGATGTCCGTGTTCCTTTGCAGGTGGAGCTGGACGCTGCCGGTGGAGCTGACGACGGCGCGGGCACCGTAGGTGGCCGTTCCGACCTTGCGTGCGATCAGCCCCGCGTAGAGGCTGCTGGCGGTGGGGCGGTTGAAGCCCAGCGTGGCCTGCACATCGCTGTCGCTGGAGGAGACGGCGTTGAGGTAGGCGTAATTGCTGGCCCGGGCAGCGGTGGAGATGGTGGCTGTGCTGCCATTGACCGCGAAGTTCGCAGCGGCGCCGGACAGGGTCCACGGACCTCCGGTGTCTGCGGTGCCCAGGCCCCCGGCGACGGTGCGGTTGAAGGTGTCACCGGCCAGGACGCCGGCCGGCGGTGCCGTGGTGGCAACGGTGACAGGTTTGCTGATGCTGGTCTTGGCTCCCTTGTTATCCGTCACGGTCAAGGTGACGGTGTACGTTCCGGGCACCGCGTAGTTGTGGGTGGTGGTGGCCCCGGTGGCCGTGGTGTTGTCGCCGAAGGTCCACGCGTGGGCGGTGATGGTGCCATCAGGGTCAGTGGAGGTTGTGCCATCGAAGGAAGCTGCAAGTTCAGTGACACTGCTGGTGAACGCAGCGACCGGAACCTGGTTCACGGGCGGAGTGCCCACGGTGTTGGCGAGCCCCGGAGTGCCCCCCGTGGTTGACAGCGCCGCCCAGTTCGCCGGGTTGGCCGGATCTGCTGTGGGGGAGGAGAGTTCCAGCGACGGGCCGGTCCCGTCCGCCGCGGTGGGCCAGGGCGCCACGTTGGTGTAGCTGACACTGCTGACAGTGCGGGCGCCGTCGGTCAAGACCACGGCTTCTCCGCTGTCATCGAGGCTGCCGGTGAATTGGCCGGCCACGAAGCGGTTGGCGGTGGGGTACGCCTGGCGGAAGGCCTTGTCATTGCCCACCAGCACGGCATAACCGCCGGCCGGGATGACCGTGCCGGCCTGGATGGTGAGGCCGACGGCGTCGATCTTCCACCCGGAAATATCCACGGCCGTGGTGCCCGGGTTGGACAGCTCGATGTATTCCCCACCTGTTCCGTTGGGGTGGTATTGGATTTCGTTGATCACGACGCCGGCATTGGCGGCCTGCGAGACCGGCACCGGCTTGCCGGGGCCGGTGTTGTTGTTGATGGCGTTGCGCCGGTCTGCCAGACCCGCCACGAAGTTGGTGCGGGCCGCGCTGTTGGAGTACCCGCGCCACTTTTGGAAATCAAGGTTCCAATCATTGACCATGGTGGCCGTGATGGCGTCCCACTGTGACTCGTACTTGCCCGGCGTCAGGAACTGATCGGACAGGGTGCGCAGGCGGCGGTAGTACATTTGCTTGATTTCCGGGTAGGCCAGCATGGCCTGGGTAAAGCGGTTGGACGTGTCAGGGGTCAGGAACAGGCCCTTGGCATCTGATTGGGCATTGGTGAACGTCCAGTTCAAATCCCACTGCCACATTTCCCACCGTCCCGTGCCGTCCGTGTCCCGGGCCAGCCACCAGTTGTACCAGCCGCTGTCATGGTGGCGGATGATGGAGTTGATGGCCATGTAGTTGACCAGTTCCGGGATGTTCACGTTCTGGTAGATCCACGCCTGCTGTGCAGCAGACGGGGCCGCATCAACGGTGTTGGACAAGGCGAACACATCGCTGTAGTCCTCAGATTTGCGGGTTTTCTTGTCCAGCCACTCCCTGGCCGTGAGATCGGCAACGGATGAGGTGCGTCCCACGCTGCCGCCGTCTCCCTTGTAGATGGACCAGTTGGTGACTCCCTGTGCTGCGCGCCACGTACTGTCCTCAGTCTCCATGACGCGTCCGATGCTCCAGAACTCGCCGTTGCGCTGCGTGCGGACGGGAATGATCCCCAAGGACCTGTTCCCGGCGGCTTGGACCGTGGCCCAGCTGACGTCGGCAAAGTTGTCGGAGTAGTTTTGCAGGGCGAACTCGTCCAGCGCGTAGGGCAGCTTGCCGCCCAGGTCAAAGGTGTAGCCCTTGGGCATTTGAACCTTCCAGCTGACCTTCGGGGCGGTGCAGGAGGAGTTGCCGCGCACGCTCATGCCGACGCCGTCAATGACCTGTCCGTTATAGGCCCATACCGCGGCGCCTTTCACTTTATCCATGCGGTGGTTGGCCAGGATGTCTTCATAGACGGCATCGTCCATGAACCATTCGATCACTGGAAGCTGGGTGGTGACGGCCGAGTTCAGCACCACCACGCCACGGAAGCGCGCGCCGTCCCCCGTGACGGGTCCTGAGTAGGCGGTGGTTCCCTTCATGGCGTCGACCCGGTAACGGATCAGCTTCCCGGCCGACTGGCCGGGAATTGAGACCGAATACACGCCATCGCCGGCGCCGCCCACGCTGGCGGCATCGTCGAGGAAGGGCAGGAGGACGTCGGGGCCAAACATCACCTTGTACGTCAGTTGTGCGGTGGACCCTGCTTCAAGCTTGGCGGAGACCACCACGGCCTGGTTGGGGGCCGGCCGGGCGGGTGTGGCCGTGAGGGAAAGGACCGCTGGTCCCGCCGGTGCCGGGCTGGTGCCGTCAATGGAGTTCCGGGCTCCCGGTGTTCCGCCACGGAGCAGGCTGGCTCCCCAGCTCTCGGCGAGGGTGTTGTCTGAGAGCAGGTTGCGCAGCTCCAGTGTTGGCCCGGTCCCGTCCGGGCTGGAGGGCCAGGGGGAGATATCCGCGTAGGTGACGGTGTCAATGGTGTTCAAGGCTGCATCGGCGAGGGTGACTGTTTCCCCGCCATTGCTGAGGTTCCCGCCGTACACGGCAGTGGGCTCAAAGCCATAGGTGGCGTTGAACTGGACGGCGTCCTTGGCCACCACAAGGTAGCTGTTGGCCGCCATGAGTGTGCCCGGCGCAAACGTGCCTGTGACACCGGCGGTGAACGACCAGCCGGAGATGTCAATGGGCGCGGCAGAGGTGTTGGTCAGTTCCAGGAAGTCATCGGCGTCCAGGTCCGAACCGGCATGATAGTTCAACTCGGAAATCACGACCCCGCCCGGATCTGCACTTGCCGGCGCGGCGGCGACGGCCACCATGAAACTAGCTGTCATCGCTGCCAGAACTGCGGACGCCACCAGGCGCCGGCTTGTCTTTCCAAGCTCCATTGCTTGGTCCCCTCACTCATGTCCCAGGTGCGCGGATGCGAAGCGCGCGAACGCGGCACGGGCCGTGACGCGTTTGGGGAAAGCATGATGCAGCGCGGGAGCCATGTCCATAAGTAGCGCCAGGGTAGGGCCAAGTGCCCCGGCACGTAGCACGTAGCCCGGTATGGCCGGGGATGCGCCCAGGCGGGATGGGAGCGGGGGCCGGGGGACGGCGTCGTACGGCAAGAAAAGGTCCGTGGGATGCGAAATGGCCACCCGCGGCTGAAACTTTCAGCGGCGAATGGCCATTGGCATCTCAGGCAGACAGGCGGGCTGGCTACTCGCCGGTGGAGTCCGAGCGGCCCATGATGGTCACGGGAACGAAGATGGCCAGCGAGCACAGGCCAATGCCAAGGCCGGCCGGCACGAAGGCGTGCGCGAAGCTCTCGAGGCTCCAGTAGGAGAAGGCAAAGATTCCGCCAAGGAACAAGGCAAAGAAAATGACGAACAAGACGACGGACTGCACTGTGCTGTTCTCGCCGCGGTAAGCGTTGTTGGACACGGGTTCTCCTTTCCCCTTAGTGGGGAGCTGAGTGGATGCACCGGGGTGCCGGCGCGATGATCTACCCACGATCTTAGTACGGATTAGTACGAACTCATGCCCGCGCCACCGTTGACAATGGCAATACCGGAGCTGGTGCCGATGCGGGAGGCGCCCGCGGCAATCATTTCCAGCGCCTTTTCCCGTGAGCGGACCCCGCCGGAGGCCTTCACGCCGATGTCCGGTCCCACGGTTTTGCGCATGAGCGCCACGTCCTGGGCCGTTGCACCGCCGCCGTTGAATCCGGTGGAGGTCTTGACGAAGTCGGCACCGGCCTCGACGGCCGCCTGGCAGGCCAGGACCTTCTCATCGTCGCTGAGCAGCGCGGTTTCAATGATGACCTTCAGCAGTGATTCCGCCTCATGCACCACCTCGGCCACGGCCGAAATGTCCGAGACGAGCGCGTCCTTGTCCAGGGCGCGGGCGGAGGCGATGTTGATGACCATGTCCACCTCGTCCGCACCGTCCATGGTGGCGCCGCGGGCCTCAAAAACCTTCACGTCCGTGTTGTGCGTGCCCAGCGGGAAGCCCACCACGGTGCAGGTCAGCACGCCCGTGCCCAACAGGGCCTTCTTGGCGGTTTCCACCCAGACGGGATTCACGCAGACCGACTTGAAGTGATGCTCTGCTGCCTCGCTGCACAGCTGCAGGACGTCGGCCCGGCTGGCCTCGGGCTTGAGCAGGGTGTGGTCGATGTAGCGGGCCAGGTCATCGCCGGGCTCTGCCATGAAGGGGCTGTTGATGGTCATGATGCGTACCTTCCCGCGGGTGGATGTGTTTGACCATCGTGTCACATTCCGGCGGGTCCCCGCGGAGGGGGCGCCATCAATGGTGCGCGGTCCAGCAGCCGAGAATGGTGGTTGCCATCTGGTAGGCGAAATCTGCCGGGGAGATGTTTTCCGGTCCAACCGGGCCGGAGAGCCCCGTGGCATCCACCTGCAGGGTCATGTTGTCCTTGGCGAAGACCACCTGGCCGTCCGTGGAGCGGTAGCCGGGAAGGCCCAGGTTGGCCAGGCCCTCAATTGGGGCGGCCTGGACGCTGGCGGCAAGGTCCCGGGCGAATGCCTGCGCACCTGTGCTGTCCGCGGCTTCCGTGACGGTCATGATGAAGTCTCCCTTCGCCAAGGGGTAACGGCAGGAGTAGGCGGTTCCGTCCCAGCCTTCTTCGGGCACTGCTGCGGCGCCGGTGATGGTTTTCACCGTTGCCTTCGCCTCGTCGGCGCACACCATCTTTGCGGCTTCAGACGGGGCCTTGGCTGCCGCGGCCTTTGCTGCCGGTGGCGTTGCCGTTGCTGCCGGCGCGGGCTTGGCTGCCGCGGCCGGGGCGGCGCCGGGGGCCGCCGCGACTGTCAGGACGCCGTGCAGTGCGGCTGCGGTGCCGCTGTGGAACGGGTAGTCGCCCGGTTGGGCGGGAGCCTTGAACGTGGCCAGGCCGCCGGCGGGCACCGCCACTTCGAAACTGCTGCCGTCATCCGAGGCGACGGTGTGCTCCTTGGTGTCCATGTTCATGACAGTCACCTCCGCACCCGGGGCCAGGGGGATCGGTGAAGACACGCCTTGTGCATCAATGTGAATCATCGATTCCATGCCGGCATGGGACTGCATGGACATGCTGGTGGGGGCCGGCATGTGCGACAGTCCGGGACCGCCTGCCCCGGGGGCGCTGGTTCCGGGTGCCGCACACCCGGAGAGGGCCACGGCAGCGGCGAGGGCTGCCAGTGCTGCGATGCTGAATCTTGGCTTCATGAGGGGTCCAATCCGTGGGGCCGGGCGGGAACCGGCGGGCGCATGTCAGGCAGGGTGGCTGGAGAGCAGGTGTCCGTAGACCACCATGTTCTCGGTGAAGTCACCGGTGGCGGGGTCGTACCCGTCGCAGGTGATGAGCCGGACTTCCGCACGGTCCGTGTTGCCGTACACGGCCAGGGTGGGAAAGGCGTCTTTTTTGAAAAGTTCCGAGCGGTCAACGGCAAAAACCGCCACCTGCCCATCGGCCCGGGTCACGGAGAACTGCTGCCCGGGGGTCAGCTCACGCAGCTTGAAGAACACGCCGTCGGGGGTGGTGGTGGTGTTGACATGGCCCAAAATGACTGACGGACCCAGCGATCCCGGCGTGGGGGAGTACTTGTACCAGCCGGCTGGGGAACCCACCACAACGGGAGGCACCTCGGATTCGCCGTTGGCTTCCCGGCCCAGGCTCAACAACGGGGTGGAGAGGCCTATGTCGGGGATGTCCAGGCTGACGGGGGGAGAGGACGGCAGAACCGGGCCCTGGACGGGAGCAGGTGCAGGCGCCGGTGCAGGCGCTGGGGCCGGAACGATGGTGGGGGCCGGAGCAGTCGTCGTGGCGGCCGGAGCCGGGGCCGAGGAAGGAGCCGGGGCAGAGGACGGAGCCGGGGCGGGCGGGGCAGCGGAGGTGGCCGCCGCCGTCGTGCCTGCAGATGTGGGGGAAGGAGCCGGGCCGCAGCCGGCCACACCCAAGGAGAGGGCGGAGACCAGGACCGCGGCCGCCGCGGACGCGACAAAGCGTCCGCGGCGGCTGGGTTGGTTGTGCATCATGATCACGTACTGCCTACTTGGCAGCTGCGGTCTTTTTGCGGTTCATGGCCACAGCGGCTCCGGCTGCAAGCACCAGGGCGCTGCCGCCAGCCATCCACGCCACCCCGGCTGAGGTGGACATGCCGGTCGAGTCAACCACTGTGCTCACACCGGTCCCGGGTGCACCGCCTGGCATGGCGGCCATCTGGGACATGGTCAGCGTGCCGCACAATGCCGGCGACGTGGCCGCCAGCGGCAGCGACGGGACGAGATCGCTCTTGGCATCCTGGGCGGCCTTCGGAAGCGTTGCCGGATCCAGCCCGTGCACCACAACAACACCGGTGCCGGCCTTGAGCGCGGCAACCGTGGCATCGTTCATGGTGAACGTCCGATCGTACTGGTAGCTGGCCCCCATGCCACCCACTGCCAGATCGAGGGCAGCCTTGTCGCTGGTGTCACCGGAGGTTGAGAGCGTGGTGCCGATCTTGCCGTACGACGGTCCGCCCTCGGTGGTGCTGATGACGCCGTCGCCATTGGTGTCCGCCGTAGGCGAGGGGCACACCCCGGCCCCGTCGATGTGGATGTGCTGGACGTGCGGGTAGGCCTTGCCGTCAAAGGTCGCGGCCAGCCCGCTGACATTTTCGGTGACTGTCGCCTCGTTTCCGGTCAGGGAAATCCAGAGCGCACCGGTGGCGTTGCTGCCGTTGATGGCGCCGAGGTTGGCGACATAGGTGGTGGTGCCGCCGTCGGCGGCCAGGGCGGCGCCTCCGGACAGGGAAAGGGCGGCCAGTGCAAGCACCGGTGCCGCCAAGAATGCGGATTTTTTCAACATCGAAAGTTCCTCCTCATAAG
>JBBSQT010000020.1:0-14734 GCA_038243775.1 Actinomycetales bacterium
CTCTCCCGTGCGCTGCGCCTGCTCAAACGCCGGGCCGACGCCCATGAGCCGCTGGACATTGCCTCCGCCGAGGAGCTGGTGCGCAGCGCCCCGGGCGTTGAGCTGGACTATCTGGAAGTGGTGGACCCGCGGACCCTGGCCGTCCGTGCCGAAAACTGCCAGGACACCCCGTTCACCGGCGAGGCGTTGGCGCTTATTGCGGCCAAGGTGGGCACCGTCCGCCTGATCGACAACATGCACCTGGGGTAACTGCCGTTTCGGCGGCGACGGCGGGTGGCGGCGGGTGGCGGCGGCGGCGGCGCGTTCTCATGTCTGGCCATTGAGGCACTGTGCGGCGAGACCGAGGCAGGGATCAACGCAGGCAGGGATCAACGAAGCGCAGGTGCATGCAGGGCTCCTGGTCAACGGGCACACGAAGCCTTGAATGCGCTGATCTGCGCTGATCTGCGCTGATCTGCGCTGAACGGGGCCACAAAAAAGCCCCAACCGGGATGCGGTCGGGGCTTTTTTGTGGCTCGATGTTGCCGGAACTACAGGAGCGCGGCCACTTGTGCCGCCGAAGGGTACGCCGTTTGGGTGCCCTTCTTCGTCGCGGCCAGTGCTGCCGCCACTGAGGCGTAGCGGGCGGCGGCAACCAGGGTGTCGCCGGCGGCAAGCCGGGCAGCAACGGCTCCCGTGAAGGCGTCGCCGGCACCGGTGGTGTCGAGGGCCGCAACCTGGGTGGGTGCAATGCGCACCACGGGAGAACCGGCATTCTCCGCATCCAGCACCACCGACCCGTCAGCGCCCAGAGTCAGCAAAACCTTGTGCAGGCCGTGCCGGACAAACTCGGCGACCGCCCCCTGCCAAGCCTCGGCGGGGGCGTCGGCCGCAGGCAAGTCATAGCCGCCAAGGAACTGTGAGCCCTCGTGGGCGTTGACCAGCAGCACATCGGTCAGCTGCGCGACTTCCTGCGCAACCGGAGCGTAAGGGGAGAGATTCAGGAGAACTGTTGCCCCGGCGTCGTGCCCGGCCTGCGCCGCGGCCCGGACGGTCCCCGGGGAAACCTCAAGGCACAATGTGACCACGGCGGCGCCGGCAAAAAGCGCCGGAACCATGTGCTCGGGGGCCAGCGTGGCGTTGGCCCCGGCGGAGATGATGATGCTGTTTTCCCCGCTGGCATCGACCGAAATCACGGCCACGCCCGTCGGCTGGGACACGCGCGCCACATGGTCGACGTCGACGCCGGCGCCTGCCGTGGAGTCCACGAGCATGTCGCCGTTGGCATCGGTTCCCACGGCGCCTATCAAGGTGACATTGCCACCCAGGCGGGCGGCCGCGACAGCCTGGTTGGCGCTCTTGCCGCCCGGATTGACGGCAAAATCGTTGCCGTGGACCGTCTCTCCCGGGCTGGGCAGGCGGTCGCAGTAGATGGTCAAATCGGCATTCAGCGAGCCGGCAACAACAATTTTGGCGCCCATCAGGTAACGACCTCCGCATCAACGGGTTTGGGCACCAGCAGGGAGGCGGCAAAGGCTGCTCCCGCGAGAGCCAGGGCCACAATCACCACCGTCATGTAGGAACCAACGGCGCCGAGCGGGGCCGTGGCAACCAGGACGGCCGGCAGCACCAGGAAGCTGAGCCCGGCGCCGAGGTTGAAGGCGCCGGCGTTCATGCCGGGGAGGAATCCGGGGTTGCCGGCGGGGGAGAGCACCACGCCAAGACCGTTGAGCATGATGTTCACTGTACCGGCGTACATGATGCCCAACAATACGGTTCCGGCGATCATCCAGGGGAGGCTGTGCAACCCCAGGAAGCCGATGACGGCCAGGGCAACAATGCTGCCCAACAGCCCGATCCGCAGCATCATGGTGTAACCAAGGACAGGTGCCAGCCGTCCCGTGAACGGACCGAAAATCCAGCCCAACAGCGCATACGGGGTCAGGATGATCAGGCTCATCTGGGTGGCGCCAATGCCAAAACCGGGGTCGGCGGCCTGCACGAATGCCGGAACTATGCCGTTGATGACGGCGAAAATGCCCGTCATGGTCAAGGTGGTGGTCAGCAGCGGCGCCCAGGTGGAGCGCTGTCGCAGGTGGACAATCTCCACCATGGGGTGGGCAGACTTCTTTTCCACCCGCCAGAAGGCCATGAAGGAGGCAACGGCAACCAAGGCCAGAATGAGCGCGGTCATGAGGGGGCCGGCGCTGATGCCACCCACAAGCTTGGTGGCCTCGTTCAAGGCGGTGAGCAGTGCGCCCACGGCGATGACGATGAAGAACACGCCGAGCCAGTCCATCGTGGTGCCCTCGCCCGGCCGGCTCTCCCCGGCAAGGAAGACGATCAGCACGGTGGCCACCGCGGCAATGGCAACCATGAGCCAGAAAATGCTGCGGAAGCCGAAGTGCTCGGCGAAGTATCCGCCCACGAACGAGTCAATGCCGGCGATGCCGCCGTTGACCGCGGTGATCAGGCCCATCAGAGCCCCGTACTTCTTGGGGTCCTTGACAGCCGAGCGCAGCATAATCAGGGCCAGCGGAACCGTGGGCCCGCTGACGCCTTGGATGATGCGTCCCACGAAGAGCCAGGTGATGTCCGGGGCCATGGCCGAGATGATCGAGCCCACTGCCATCAGGATCATCATGCCCAGGAGCACCTTCTTGCGCCCGATGATGTCGCTCAGGCGTGGCAGGAACAGGGAGAAAACAGCTGCAGCGGTGAAGAACCAGGTTTGTGAGAGGCCGATGGAAGCCTGGCTGGCATTGAGTTCCTCGCCCATCGTGATCAGGGTGGGGCTGAGCATGGAGGCGTTGAGCTGAAACGCCACACAGGCCGCGAGCAAGGCCACCATCAAGGCGGTGACGTTTCCGGACTTGCCGAGCATCCCGGACTTTGTTGGTGCAATGCTCACGCGTCGACCTCGCCAATGCGAACGAGGGCGTCGGTGACCATGTTCCAGAACTTTGCGTGGTCCAGTGTGAGCGCCACGGACGTTTTGCAGCCGGCGGGGGCCGGGGCACGGAAGTCGGCCACGGTCATGCCCAGGGTCAGCGTGCCGGTGAGCTCAATGTCAACGGGAACCTTCTGTGTGGTCATGACGGTGGGGTCAATGACATAGGCGACGGCGCACGGGTCGTGGACAGGCGGGTAGTCGAACCCCTGGGCGTCCTTGTAGGTCTGGGTGAAGAATTCCATCAATTCCATGACGAATTTAGCGGGCTTGGTGCCCACCGCGTCAATGGCGGCAACCACGTCGGGGGTGGCCAGCGCCTGGTGCGTGAGGTCCAGCCCGACCATGACCACGTCCCAGCCGGCGTTGAAGACGATGTGCGCCGCTTCCGGGTCAATCTTGATGTTGAATTCGGCCACCGGGCTCCAATTGCCCACGTGGTAGCCGCCGCCCATCAGGACAACTTCCTTCACACGCTCAACGATGCGCGGTTCCTTGCGGGCGGCCATGGCGATGTTGGTCAGTCCGGCCGTGGGAACAAGGGTCACGGTGCCGGGCTCGTGGGCCATGATGGTTTCAATGATGAGGTCGACGGCGTGGCGCGGGTCAAGCTCGATCGCCGGCTCCGGCTGTTCCGGACCGTCCATGCCGGAATCGCCGTGGATGGCGGCCGCGGTCTCGATGTTCCGGACCAGGGGGCGGTCGCAACCGGCGGCAAACGGGACTCCCGTGATCCCGGCAATGGTTCCAACGCTAAGGGCATTGCGCGTGACCTTTTCAAGGGTCTGGTTTCCCACCACGGTGGTCACTGCCAACAACTCGATATTGGGGTTGCCGTGGGCCAGGATCATGGCCACTGCATCGTCGTGGCCCGGGTCGCAGTCGAGGATGATTTTGCGGGGCGCTGTGGCAGGGGTTTGTTGGTGTTCCATGGTGATTGTTCTCCACATCGTTGGGGATGGTGCCGGAGTCAGGGCGCCAAGATTCATAGTTTGGCATTGTTGGCAACCCGACGTCAAGCGCTTAACGTGAGGTTGTTGCGGACGCGGCGCCCAGGTGGTGCGATGCTGCGCGTCCTGCGCCGGTACGATCTACCCATGCAACAGCCACCATCAGCAAAGCCCCGCAGCGCCGGGACCGCCCGCGTCACGGCAGCCATGGTTGCGGCGCGGGCCGGCGTCTCTTCGGCCACCGTCTCCCTGGTGACGAACGGCAAGACGGCGGGGCGGGTTTCCGCGGAAAACATCGCCAAGGTCGAGCAGGCCGTGGCGGACCTGGGCTATGTCATTGACGGCCTGGGCAGTTCCCTGGCCAGAGGGCACAGCAAGATTGTGATCCTGGTTGCCCCGGACGTTTCAAACCCGTTCTACGCCAAGGTCATTGCCGGTGTGCGCGAAGCCATGGGCGAGCGGTATGCGCTCCTGTTGTCGGTGACCGACGCCGGAGAAACCCCCGCACCTGCCGACGTCCGGCGCCTGTTGGCGATGCGCCCGGCCGGCCTGCTCATCGACGCGCCCAGTGCACAATTCCTTGCGGAGCTGCGGGCGACGGAACCCATGGTGCTGCTGGACGCGGCCGGGATCGCCGATGATTTGCCCTCGGTGAATTTCGACGTCGCCGCCGGCGCCCGGCTGTTGGCGCGGCATTTGGCCGAAGCCGGGCACCGAAAGGTTGCGTACCTGGACAGCTCCACCGGCACCGAAACCTTCCGTGTGCGGCGCGAGGCCTTCTGCAAAGAGGCCGGCCGGCTGGGTTGCGAGGTGGCCGCCGTGGGACAAACAACAATTGACGTGGGCACCGCCGCGCTCGCCTTCGCCAAAGTGTGGCGCGAGTGGTCGGATGCGGGAGTAACCGCCATCGCCTGCGCCACCGACACCCAGGCGTATGGCGTTCTGCAGGAGGCCCGCGTGGTTGGTGTGGCCGTGCCGGGGGACCTTGCCGTCACGGGCTTTGACGACCTCCCCTATTCGGAAACGTCCAATCCGGGACTCACCACGGTGCACCTGCCGGCCATGGAAATGGGGCGCCTGGCCGGACAGCAGCTGCTGCGGATCATGGCCGGCGAAGACGTTGCGCGCTCGCCTGTGGTGCTCGAGGCGACCCTGGTGGTCCGCGGTTCCACCGCGGCGCGGGCGGCCGGAAAAGGTGGCACGGAGGGTTCACCCAGATTCACCATCTAAACTATTAACTCGTGAGCGCAGAAAATATCCTTACCCATGAGACCAGTGACTTTTCCGAGCAGATGCTCATCCGTTTGGACAAGCGCGCCAAATTGCTTGAACGAGGCGAACAGGCCTACCCGGTGGGGGTGGACCGCACCCACACGCTGGAGGAAATCCGGAGCACATACCCCGAGCTGGAAGCCGACACCGCCACGGGCGACGTTGTTGGCGTGACCGGCCGTGTTGTGTATGTGCGCAACAAGGGCAAGCTGTGCTTTGCCACCCTGCAGTCCGGGGCAGGCGCGCGGCTGCAGATCATGCTCTCCCTTGCCAACGTGGGCGAGGACGCCCTGGCCGACTGGAAGGCGCTCGTCGACTTGGGTGACCACGTCTTCATCAAGGGTGAGGTCATCAGCTCCCGCACGGGTGAGCTCTCCATCATGGCCGCCGAGTGGGCCATGGCGTCCAAGGCGCTTCGCCCGTTGCCGGTGCTGCATGCCGAACTCTCCGAAGAGATGCGCGTTCGCCAGCGATATGTTGACCTGATTGTCCGGGACGCCGCCCGCGAGCAGGTGAAAACCCGTTCCGCCATTGTCAAGGCCATCCGGGACACCCTGCACGGCGAGGAATACATTGAGCTGGAAACCCCCATTCTGCAGCTCATGCATGGCGGCGCCTCAGCCCGCCCGTTCCGCACGCACCTGAACGCATTTGACCAGCCCATGACGCTGCGCATTGCCATTGAACTGTATCTCAAGCGCGCAGTTGTTGGCGGCATGGACAAGGTTTTTGAAGTGGGCAGAATCTTCCGCAATGAAGGCGTGGATTCCACCCACAGCCCGGAATTCACCATGTTGGAAGCCTATGAGGCTTATGGCGATCAATTCACCATGGCTAAAACAATGCAACGCATTATTCTTGCTGCCGCAGACGCCGTGGGTTCCCGTGTCATTGAAACTGAGCGCGGTCAGATCAACCTTGACGGAGAGTGGCCTTGGCTGCCCGTCTACCAGGGACTTTCCGACGCGGTGGGAATACACATTACGCCTGCCACCACTGCCGGGGAATTGCGGCAGCTTGCGGCCGATCGTGGGATTGCAATTGACCGGGCCTGGGATGCGGAGAAACTCGTCACTGAACTTTTTGGTGAGATTGTTGAGCCAACAATTATCCAGCCGACATTTGTTTGCGATTACCCGCCCTCGGCCCAGCCGCTGGCACGTCCGCACCGCAACAAGCCGGACGTCATTGAGGCTTGGGACTTGGTCATTGACGGCCGGGAAACCGGAACCGCATTTTCCGAACTCATTGACCCGGTTATCCAGCGTGAACGCCTGATTGAACAGTCACTGGCCGCGGCCGCGGGCGATCCCGAGGCCATGCAGCTGGACGAAGACTTCCTGCGGGCTCTTGAGTACGGCGCACCGCCGATGGGCGGCCTTGGCCTGGGTGTGGACCGCCTGGTCATGCTCTTTACGGGCGTTGGCATCCGTGAAGCCATCCTCTTCCCCCTGATGAAACCCGAGTAGGAGCAACCAAATAATGGAATATGTAGCGGTTATCCTGCCTTCTTTAGGTGTCGGGGCACTTTTCTACTTTGCCATGAAGGCAATTTTTAATGCCGATAAGTCGGAGCGTGACGCGCTGGCACAGGCCGAACACGACGCTGACACCAACGGTGAAATAAGTTCATGAAAACGGATCTGCTGAATATTCTTTGACGTCTTTGGTTAAACCCTTCATAATTTGTCTTGGAGTATTCATCAATATACGTGAGGCGATTACCAACCATGGCACAGAAGATTCACATCACACTCGTGGACGACATTGACCACGGCCCCGCCGACGAGAGCGTCACCTTCGCGCTGGACGGCATCAATTATGAGATTGATCTTTCAGCCGACAATGCCCAGGCATTGCGGGATGCGCTGAGTAAATTCATTGCTGCCGGCCGCCGTGCCGGGGGGCGTGCCGTGCGCGGGCGTGGTCCCGCCACCGCCGCAGCCAAGAGCAGCGGCGACGTGGCCCAGATTCGTGCGTGGGCCCGTGAGAACGGATACACGGTGCACGAGCGCGGCCGCATCCAGGCTGAGATCCGCGACGCCTACAACGCAGCACAGGGCTGATCCCCGCAGCTGTGAACGGCGCAAGCCAACCATGGACGACGGCGGGACCTCCTACCCAGGGAGGTCCCGCCGTCGTCCATTAAGAAGGCCATTAACGAACGCGATCAAGGATTCCTATTTCCCCTGTGGCGAACAAGCCCCCACGGGGCCCGGGGACTGCGTAGCATCAAAGTACGCAGTAAAAGGAGTGTGGCGAAATGTTTGAGCGATTTACCGACCGAGCCCGACGCGTTGTTGTGCTGGCCCAAGAAGAGGCCCGCATGCTCAACCACAATTACATTGGCACAGAGCACATCCTGCTCGGCCTCATCCACGAGGGTGAAGGTGTTGCCGCCAAGGCCCTTGAATCCTTGAACATTTCACTGGACGGTGTCCGTGAACAGGTCCAGGAAATCATTGGCCAGGGGCAGCAGGCCCCCAGCGGGCACATTCCCTTCACGCCGCGCGCCAAGAAGGTTCTGGAACTTTCACTGCGGGAGGCGCTGCAGCTGGGCCACAACTACATTGGCACGGAGCACATCCTGCTGGGCCTGATCCGTGAAGGTGAAGGCGTGGCTGCGCAGGTTCTGGTGAAGCTGGGTGCCGATCTGGGCCGTGTGCGCCAGCAGGTCATCCAACTGCTCTCCGGATACCAGGGCAAGGAGCCGGTTGCCAGCGGCGGCCAGCAGCCTGAAGGCCAGCCCGCGGGTTCGGTGGTCCTTGACCAGTTTGGCCGCAACCTGACCCAGGCAGCCCGGGAAAACAAGCTGGACCCCGTCATTGGGCGCGAGCACGAGATGGAACGCGTCATGCAGATCCTCTCCCGCCGCACCAAGAACAACCCAGTGCTCATTGGTGAGCCCGGCGTGGGCAAGACCGCCGTCGTTGAAGGTTTGGCGCAGGCCATCGTGCGCGGGGACGTGCCCGAAACCATCAGGGACAAGCAGCTCTACACCCTTGACCTGGGCTCCCTGGTGGCAGGTTCACGCTACCGAGGTGACTTCGAGGAACGCCTGAAGAAGGTGCTCAAGGAAATCCGCACCCGCGGGGACATCATTCTCTTCATCGACGAAATCCACACCCTTGTGGGTGCCGGTGCCGCCGAAGGAGCCATTGACGCCGCCTCGATCCTGAAGCCCATGCTGGCCCGCGGCGAGCTGCAGACCATCGGTGCCACCACCTTGGACGAGTACCGCAAGCACATTGAGAAGGATGCCGCGCTGGAGCGCCGTTTCCAGCCCATCCAGGTGCAGGAACCCACGGTTCCGCTGACCATTGAGATTCTCAAGGGCCTGCGCGACCGCTACGAGGCACACCACCGCGTGTCCATCACCGACGGCGCCTTGACGGCGGCAGCCACCCTGGCCGACCGCTACATCAGCGACCGCTTCCTGCCGGACAAGGCCATTGACCTGATCGATGAGGCCGGTGCACGCCTGCGCATCCGCCGCATGACCGCCCCGCCGGAGCTCAAGGCCATGGACGTCGAGATTGCGGCCGTGAAGAAGCGCAAGGAAGATGCCATTGACGCCCAGGACTTTGAGGGTGCCGCATCGCTGCGAGACGGCGAGCAGAAGCTCATCAGCGCGCGTGCCGAGAAGGAGCGCCTGTGGAAGTCCGGCGGCCTGGATGAGATTTCCGAGGTCGACGACGAACTGATCGCCGAAGTCCTTGCCAACTCCACCGGCATCCCGGTCTTCAAGCTGACCGAGGCCGAGTCCACGCGACTGCTGAAGATGGAAGACGAACTGCACCTGCGCGTGGTGGGCCAGAACGAAGCCATCAAGTCCATCTCGCAGGCGATCCGCCGCACCCGTTCAGGGTTGAAGGATCCGAAGCGTCCGGGCGGCTCATTCATCTTCGCCGGCCCCACGGGTGTTGGAAAGACAGAGCTGGCCAAGGCACTCGCCGAGTTCCTGTTCGGTGATGAGGACGCCCTCATCACCCTGGACATGTCCGAATACTCGGAGAAGCACACGGTTTCACGACTGTTCGGTGCCCCTCCAGGCTATGTTGGCTACGAAGAAGGCGGCCAGCTTACCGAGAAGGTCCGCCGTCGTCCGTTCTCCGTCGTCCTGTTCGACGAGGTGGAGAAGGCGCACGCAGACCTTTTCAACTCCCTGTTGCAGATTCTGGAAGACGGCCGCTTGACCGACAGCCAGGGTCGCATGGTGGACTTCAAGAACACCATCATCATCATGACAACGAACCTTGGCACGCGCGACATCTCCAAGTCGATTGCCACCGGCTTCCAGTCCGGTTCGGACACGCAGACGGGCTACAACCGGATGCGTGCCCGGGTCACGGAGGAGCTCAAGCAGCACTTCCGCCCCGAGTTCCTCAACCGTGTTGACGACGTTGTGGTGTTCCCGCAGCTCACGCAGGACGAGATCATCGAGATCGTTGACCTGATGGTTGCCCGCCTCGAGACCCGCTTGGCGGACAAGGGCATGGGCATCGAGCTCACGCCTGCTGCCAAGGTTCTGCTGGCCACGCGCGGCTACGATCCCGCCATGGGGGCCCGGCCGCTGCGCCGGACCATCCAGCGCGAGATCGAGGACCACCTCTCCGAGAAGATCCTCTTCGGCGAGCTAAAGGATGGCGACATCGTTTCGGTTGACGTTGAGGGCGAGGGCGATGAGGCCAAGTTCACGTTTGTGGGCACGGCCAAGCCGCACATCCCGGACGCCATCACGGCATCGGCGTAATTAGAGAACACGAACGGCACCTGCTGCGGAGAAACCTTCCGCAGCAGGTGCCGTTTTTTGTGTGCCTTGCACATCCCGTGCTCTGGCGTCGCGTGCTCTGGCGTCCCGGCTTCCGGCGGCCGGGCTCTGGCTGAACCACCACAAAAAGTTTGCGGCCGTCAAGCGCTATGACGCCGGCCTGCAAAGCATCAACCTTGCGACCTTGTTCTTCGTGGCCTTCCTGCCCGTGCCGACGTCGCTGCTGTTTCAGGCCAACGGGCAGAGCCCGTGGCCGCCAGTGCTCTATGCGCTCACCGTCTCCGGCGGTTCTGTCTGCCTGAGGGGGCTGTGGGCCCATGCCCAACGGGCGAAATTGATGCACGGCTGGGTGGACCCGGTGCTCTACCAAACGGTTTTGCGCGGCACTGACCCGGTCGTGGCGGTGTTCCTGCTGTCCATACCCTTGGCATTCGCCAGCCCGGTGTGGGCCATGTACTTCTGGATTTTGATCTGGTCCGTTTCGATCCTGCACCGGAAGTGGCGCCAGCGCAGCGCGGTCCGGCAGGAGCGCGGTGCTGGTGGGCAGGAATCCAAGCCTGCCGGCGCTGGGCCATAGACTGAACGCGTGACCGAACAAGAAACCACCGTCGTCCTCCGCCCCGCACGCACCAAGGATGTCCATGCCATCAAGGAGCTCATTGCACCGCTGGCTGAGCGGCGAATCCTGATCTCCAAGGAATCAGTCACCTATTTCGAAGCCATCCAGGAGTTCCTGATCGCCGAAATTAATGGCGAAGTTGTTGGCTGCGGTGCGCTGCACGTCATGTGGGAGGACCTGGCCGAAATCCGCACCTTGGCAACCGCAGATGCCTGGCGGGGCAAGGGCGTGGGCCGGCAGGTGGTTGAAAAACTTCTGGCCAATGCGCGGGAGCTCGGCGTTGAACGCATATTCTGCCTCACCTTCGAGGTGGACTTCTTCACCCGAAACGGCTTCACCGTCATGGCCGACCAAAGCGTCGTCGACCCAGCCGTCTACTCGGAATTGCTGCGCTCGGCAGATGAAGGCATCGCAGAATTCCTTGACCTGGCCAGGGTCAAGCCCAACACCTTGGGCAACACGCGCATGATCCGCCGGCTCTAACCAGCCATTCAGCGTGGGCCGCCACCCCTGCGCCGTGTCCACCGCCCCTTTCGGCGCGGGTCCCTACCTTCTGCCAGTGTGCCCGGGTATTGTTCACAGTGGGGCCGCAACGAGGCCGGCCCCCAAACATTCGCTGTGTGATTCGAAGGGTTTCGTCATGAAAAAGCTCATCAATGATCCCAAGACCGTTGTCGATGAATCGATGGAGGGCTTTGGCCAGGCGCATGCCGGGCATGTAAAAGTTCATCCCGACCCGCTCTTTGTCACCCGGAAGGACGCCCCGCGTGCGGGCAAGGTGGGCCTGGTGTCCGGCGGCGGCAGCGGCCACGAACCCCTCCATGCCGGCTATGTGGGCTTCGGCATGCTCGATGCAGCCGTTCCCGGCGCCATGTTCACCTCGCCCACACCCGACGCGATCATTCCGGCGACCATCGCGGCCAACGCAGGTGCCGGCGTCGTGCATATTGTGAAGAACTACACCGGCGACGTGCTCAACTTTGAGACCGCGGCGGAGATGGCCGAGGCAGAGGGTGTTTCGGTGCGCACCGTTTTGGTGAACGACGACGTCGCCGTGGAGGACTCGCTGTACACGGCAGGTCGCCGCGGCGTGGCGGGCACCGTGCTGGTGGAGAAAATTGCCGGTGCCGCCGCTGAGCGCGGGGATGACCTGGACGGTGTCGCTGCCATCGGCCGGCGCGTCAACGACAACGTGCGCAGCATGGGCGTGGCACTGTCCGCCTGCACTGTCCCGCACGCCGGCGTGCCAAGTTTTGAACTCGCCGATGACGAGATCGAGATCGGCATCGGCATCCACGGCGAGCCCGGCCGCCACCGCATCCCCATGGAAAACGCGGACGGCATCACCGACAGGCTGCTGGACCCGATCCTCAGCGACCTTGCCCCCGCCGCCGGTGAGAAGGTGCTTTTGTTCGTCAACGGCATGGGGGGCACCCCCGCCAGCGAGCTGTACATCGTGTACCGGCACGCGGCCAAGGTGCTCGAAGCTGCGGGCCTCGTGGTGGAGCGTTCGCTGGTGGGCAACTACATCACGGCCCTGGAAATGCAGGGCTGCTCCATCTCGGTGCTGCGCCTTGACGATGAAATGAGCGAACTGTGGGACGCTCCCGTTGACACACCGGCACTGCGATGGGGAATGTAAATGAGCCAAACACTTGATACTGCCTGGGCCGTGCACTGGCTGCAGCGCTGCGCGGCCGTCATCGCCGAGAACCGGGTGGCACTGATCGAGCTGGACCGGGCCATTGGGGACGGGGACCACGGGGAAAACATGGACCGCGGCTTCAGCGCCATCCTGGAGAAGCTCGACGCCGGGCCGCCCGCCACCCCCGGTGCCGCCTTCAAGCTGGCGGCGATGACGCTGATGTCCAAGGTGGGAGGGGCCGCCGGACCGCTGTTCGGCACGGCCTTCCTGCGCGCCGCCACGACCGTGGGTGACGCCGCCGAACTGGACTCAGGCACGCTCGCCGCAGCCTTGGCTGCCGCCCGGGACGGCGTGGTTGCCCGCGGCAAGGCCGAGGTGGGGGAGAAAACCATGATCGACGCCTGGACCCCGGCCGTTAACGCCGCAACGGCCGCAGCTGCTGCGGGCGGGTCCCCGGCCGCCGTTCTCGCCGCGGCCGCCACCGCCGCCGAGTCGGGCTCAGCCTCCACCGACCCGCTCATCGCCCGCAAGGGACGCGCCAGCTACCTCGGCGAACGGGCCATCGGCCACCGCGACCCGGGCTCCGTCTCCTCGGCGCTGATTCTGCGCGCCGCCGCCGACACGGCGGAGGAGGCCGCATGAGCGTCGGACTGGTGATCGTCTCCCACAGCGCCCAACTGGCTGCTGGCGTGGTGGAACTGGCCGCCCAAATGGCCCCTGACGTGGTCCTGGTCCCCGCGGGGGGCATGGACGACGGCGGCATCGGCACTTCCCTTGACAAGGTCATGGACGCGCTGGGGCGCGCCGACACCGGCGACGGTGCGGTGGTGTTGACCGACCTTGGCTCGGCAGTCATGACGGCCGAAACCGCCCTCGAATTCATGGGCGGTACGGAATCGGTCCGCCTGGCCGACGCGCCCCTGGTTGAAGGTGCTGTGGCTGCTGCGGTTGCCGCGCAGTCCGGCGCCTCGGTTGACGTGGTGTGCAAGGCAGCCGAGTCGGCACTGGCAGTTCCCGCCGAGGTACAGGCCAATCCGCTGGGCGAGTCTGTCGAGCCCCACGGATCCGGTACTGGCGACCCGCTGGCCGAGTCTGGCGAGACCCTCTCCGCAGGGGCTGGGGGCGCTGTGACTGCTTTCCTCACCTTGATCAACCCGATGGGCCTGCACGCACGGCCCGCGGCGAAGTTGGCCGGAGAGCTGGGGGCCATGGACACGGAGATCGAGATCAACGGTGTGGACGGGCAGTCGGTCATGATGCTGATGACCCTCGGCGCGGCCCAGGGCACGGAGCTGAACGTTGCGGCCACGGGCCCGGACGCCCAACGCGCCGTGAACCTGGTTCGCCGCGAGGTGGAAGCGGGCTTCGGCGAACTCTGAGCCGCGGGCCGGGCGCGGGGCCGGGGGCCGCGGAGCGCTAGTGCGGCAGGTGGTAGCCGGCGTCCGAGAGCTGCGCCAGACCGTCGGCAACCAGGCCCGTGAGGGCGCGTTCCAGCTGTGGGGCATGCGTATTGAGCTCGTGCAGCTTGCTCAGTTCCTTGGACACCTCGGTGTGCAGCCGTGCCGCCTCGGCATCCCACAAAAGATCTGCATGGACGGGGGAGCTGGCTGCGCGCAGCACAGCCATGACGGCGCCGCGGACCTGCCTGTCGGTACCGGCCCATGGCTGGCCCTTGGGAATGTAGGTGGGTTCGGGTTGCCCAGCCGCGATCCAGGCACACTGCTCGAACACGGGGCATTCCCCGCATTTGGGGCTGCGGGCCGTGCAGACCAGCGCGCCCAGTTCCATGACACCGGCGTTCCAGAGCACCGACTCGGCTGGGTCTTCAGGCAGAAGATCGGCCGCCAGGGCCATTTCGGCAGCAGTCAGTGCCGGTGCGGGCAGGGCCTGGCCAATGACGAGCCTGGCGTGGACCCGGCGGATGTTGGTGTCAACGACCGTGGTGCGTTCGCCGAATGCGAAGGCGGCCACGGCTGCGGCCGTGTACGTCCCAACCCCTGGCAGCGCCAAAAGTTCCGGAACATTGTCGGGGACAACGCCGTCGTGATTCTCAACAATCGCCGAGGCGGCTGCATGCAGCCGCAGGGCGCGGCGGGGATAGCCAAGACGGCCCCAGGCACGCAGGACGTCGGCGGCCGGGGCTGCTGCGAAGTCGGCGGGGGTTGGCCAACGCCCCAGCCATGCCTCCCACACCGGCTGCACCCGCACCACGGGGGTCTGCTGCAGCATGATCTCGCTGACCAGAATGCCCCAGGCCGAACAGCCGCCGCGCCACGGCAGGTCACGGGCCTCGTGGCGGAACCAGTCCCGGATTTCCGTGTACACCCATGCTCCTTGCAAAATCCGCCGGTGATTTGCCCCGGCGCCACGAGTGCGGCGCGGGAAAGGGCGTAACGGCATTACCACTCTAGGGCACTGTCCGCCGGGGTTTGGGTTGGTGCCGGGCGCATTCCGGGCATCCTCACAGTTTGTTCGGCGGCGTGGCCGTTCCGGCGGGACGCAACCCTTCGCTACGCTTGAGGGGTGGGAACTACAGGGAAATCGGCAC
>JBBSQT010000021.1:0-14654 GCA_038243775.1 Actinomycetales bacterium
ACCAGAGACATGCGCAACGCCGGCATCTGGTGCGGCGCATAATGGCATGAATCCCCACATCGTGCCATGCGATGCATGTTCCGCAAGCGGCGTCTGTGAGCTGGATGCATGCCGCGCGTGTGCAGGCGGGGAAGGGATCGTGAATATGCCTGCCAGCTATGGGAATATTCGTCCGACGGCGGTACGGTGGCGATATGAACACACAGGAGCCCTCGAACGCATTGAATCCGGACCCGGCTGCGGTTGTGAGCCTGGTTGAAAAGTTGGTCGAGGGGATGTGGCCCCGCTCCGACTTTGATCGAAAAGCATGGTTTGAAAGACTGGGATTAATCTCCGGAGCCGGCTGGGATGCTGCAGGCACAGCGCCCACCGTGTCGCACTATTCATTGCGCACACCGCTGGCCGGAGGCGAGATTTCCTCGTCCTGGACTTCCTACAGCGGCCGTTTCCTGGGCATCAGCATGCAGCTGTTTTCCTCCATGCAGACGGACAATCCTTCCACCCGACAGGGCTTTGAGGACATCCGCCACCACCTCACGGTGCGGTATGGGGAAGCGGAAAACCCGTGGCATGACCCCATAGTTCCCGCCGGTGTGTGGAACGTCAATGGCCGCCGGATCGTGATCCGCTTCTTCAACCTCCAACACAGCGGAATGATGCTCAGCATTGACGACGCCGGATTGGCCAGTGCCGCAGAGGCAGAAGCCCGACGCCGGAACGCACCGACGCACTGGAACGACAGTGAAGAGCGTGTCAGCCCCTTCGCGATCCCCGACCTGGGCCGCAGGGGACGACAGCCGGGCCGGGGATGACCGCCGGCGCTTTGGACGCGGGCGGCGGCTGGCAACTGGACGCCCCCATCGATCCCGCCACGGTGGTCTCCCTTGTGCAGGGCATTGTCGGTGAACCGTGGCCGGCGGACAAGGCGGCCGGCGAAAGATTGCTGGACCGGGTTGGCCTGGACGTGCGCAGTCAGCGCACCAGCAACAACCCGCACCTTGTTGGCTCAGAGCAGCACTACACCACCAACCTACCCGGCCCGGCCCCAGTGCTGTGCAGCTGGGTTGTGGATGGCGGCGTCTTTAAGCAGATCTATCTTCAGTTGCGTTTTGATGGAGAGCCGCCAAGTCCCGACACCACGGCATGCTTCGAGGAGATCCTGCGCCGCTTCACCGCGCTTTACGGCGAGCCGGAAATCCCCTGGCACGGGCGAAAGGGCTTGCGCCGCATGTGGAATGCCCACGGCCTGGAACTTGAGACCCACTACGGCAACGAAGCCCGCAGCTCGCTGATGGTCGGCATCTCCGACGGACTTCTCGCATCCCTGACCCAAGACTAGACGTCGCGGGAAACCACCGCTTCGGCAAAGCTGGCAAGTGCCATCTTCACGACACCTTCGGGCAGCGGGGCCAGCGCTGCAATGGCAGCATCCGACCATTCGCGGGCCACGGCCCAGGACTCCTGCGTGACGGGGTGTTCGCGCAGTGCCGTCACGGCAGCAGCCAGGGATTCATCGCTCGTCAGGTCACCGTCAACCAAGGCCAGCACGCCGGCAGCGACGGCATCACCGGCGGCAGCGGCGTTGCGCAGCAACAGCACCGGCAGCGTCGGCACACCTTCACGCAGATCGGTGCCGGGGGACTTCCCGGAAACCTGCTTCAGGCCGGTGACATCAATGACGTCGTCGGCGAGCTGGAAGGCCATGCCCACCTTCTCCCCGTAATCCAGCAGAACATTCTGGCCTTCTTCGGAAACACCGGCGAAAATGGCGCCTAGCTGGCCTGAAGCTGCAACGAGGGAACCGGTCTTGTCTGCGATGACGGACAGGTAGTGCTCAATCGGGTCTTCATCAGGGCGCGGTCCAACCGTCTCGTGCAGTTGTCCCAGGCAGAGGCGTTCAAAGGTTCGAGCTTGGATTTCCAGCGCACGCCCGCCCAATTGCGACACCAGGATTGAGGCACGCGCAAAGATCAGGTCACCCGTCAGGATCGCCACCGTGTTGCCCCACACCTCGTGGGCCGTGGGTGCACCGCGGCGGTACGGCGCAGAGTCCATGACGTCGTCGTGGTAAAGCGTGGCCAGGTGGGTCAGCTCCACCACCACGGCGGCCTGCACCACTTCGGCCCGGTTCGGGTCCCCGAGGTGTGCGGCCAACAGGACCAGCAGCGGGCGGATGCGCTTTCCGCCGGCTTCCACCAGGTGGCGGCTGGTGGCATCAGCCAGCGGGTCGGAATGGGCGATTGCTTCCCGCAGCACCTTCTCCACCTTGGCCATGCTCCTGGAGATGGAAGGTCCCAGGTCCGGGTCCCCGGCAACTGCCGTAAAACCGGTCGGCAGCTGCAGCCCTGTGGCAATGGCCATGGTGCTGGGCTCAGGATCGTGCGATTCGGGGCGCCCTTGCCCGGCAGGGGTCCAGCTATGGTTTGCGGAAGTAGTCACTGCTTAACACTAACTATTGGTAGGGATTGTTGCGTGGATGTGTGGTTGATGTCCTGGTTGCTCGTGGCCGGGACAAGCTTCTCCAGTAGATGAATCACTCTATCCTCAAAACCTCGCTCGCTTGCGTCGGTCAGGTTGGCCATGAGCCGCACCACGAACCGCATCAGCACCGGCACGGGCATGCCAGTGCGCAGCGCGAGTTTCATGATGCGCGGATTGCCGATCAAGGACGCGAAGGCGCGGCCCAGGGTGAAGTGGCTCCCCCACTGGTCACGGACAAAGTCGCTGTAGCCGGACAAGGCATGGTTGGCAGCCAGCTTGGAGTTGGTGCCGGCCGCCCGGACAATGAAATCGGCGGCGAAGCGTCCCGACTCCATCGCGTAGGAGATGCCTTCCCCGTTGAAGGGGCTGACCATTCCGCCGGAGTCACCCAGCAGCATCAGGCCGGCGGCGTAGTGCGGGGTTCGGTTGAATCCCATGGGCAGGGCGGCGCCCCGGATGGGACCGACCTGGTTTTCCGGCGTGAATCCCCACTCGGCCGGCATGGCGGCGGTCCAGTCACGCAGCACGGCGCGGTAGTCCAGTTTGCCGAACTCCTTGGACGAGTTCAGGATGCCCAGGCCCACATTGGAGGTGCCGTCGCCAACACCAAAAACCCAGCCGTATCCCGGCAGCGCCTTGCCGTCGGGCGAGGAGAGCTCCAGCCAGCCCTCCATCCAGTCGTCGTTGTGGCGCGGGGAGGTGAAGTAGGTGCGGTAGGCAACGCCCATGGGCCGGTCATCGCGTTTGGCGTGGCCCAGCGACACGGCGGTGCGGGTGGAGTTGCCGTCGGCCGCAAGCACGACGTCGGCGAAAAAGTCCGCGGTTTCGCCCGTCTTCCGGCCTGAGTCATCCACAAGTGACGCCCGGGCACCCACCACTGTCCCGGCGTCGTCCGTCAGGGCAGTGGTCACGGAATGGCCCTCGAGGATCGTGGCACCGGCGGCCCGGGCGTGGGCGGCGAGTGCCTCGTCGAAGCCCAGCCGGGTGCGGATGAGACCGTAGTTGGGGAAGTTGCCCAGCTCCGGCCACGGAACCTCGATGCGGCGCCCGCCGGCGATCAGGCGCAGGCCCTGGTTGCGGCGCCATCCGTCGGCGGGGTCGTGCGGCAGGCCCATGAGCTGCATTTCACGCACGGCACGCGGGGTGAGTCCGTCACCGCAGACCTTTTCCCGGGGGAACCGGGTCTTTTCAAGGACAGTGACATCGATCCCGGCGGAGGCCAGGTGGTAGGCAGCGGTGGATCCGGCGGGACCGGCACCTACAACAAGTACCTTCACGGTGGGTGGAGTTCCTTCGGTTTTTGGGCTTACGCCCGGCGTGGATTGGTCCGGCGTGGAATGGTCAGGTGCGGGTTGGTCCGGAGCGGAACTAGTCGGCGGACGCCGGCACGGGTGCCGGCGTTTCGCGGCGCTTGGTGGCGCGGTGCACGGCCACGATGCCGCCGCTCAAATTACGGTAGGCAACGTTTTCCCAGCCTGCTTCGGTGAGCCAGCCGGACAACTGGTCCTGGTTGGGCCAGACCCGGATGGACTCGGCCAGGTACACGTAGGCGTCCGGGTTGGAGGAGACTTTTTTGGCGATCGACGGCAGGGCGCGCATCAGATATTCGGTATAAACAGTGCGGAACGCAGCGAAGGTGGGGTGGGAGAATTCGGCCAGCACCAGCTTGCCGCCCGGCTTGGTGACGCGCAACATCTCACGCAGCGCCTTCTCCGGGTCCATGACGTTGCGCAGCCCGAAGGAAATGGTGGAGGCGTCAAAGGAGTTCTCGGCAAACGGCAGATTGGTGGCATCCCCGGCGATGAAGTCGATGTCCGGGCGGCGGCGTTTGCCGACCTTGAGCATGCCAACGGAGAAATCACAGGCCACCACGTTCACGCCCGCGTCCGCAAACGGTTCGCTGGAGGTGCCCGTTCCGGCGGCAAGGTCAAGCACCCGCTGACCGGGCGCCGCACCCACGGCCTCGACCACTACGCGCCGCCAACGGCGCGTCTGCCCCAAGGACAAAATGTCGTTGACAACATCGTATTTGGGCGCGACGTCGTCAAACATGGCGGCCATTTCTTCCGGACGCTTCTCCAAAGATGCACGGTTCACCCTCTTAGTCTCTCAAACTTTGCCCGGCTTCGCGCATTGTCCGTCGGAGGGGAGGGCAACTTGTGGGCCATCACACCGTCCCCGCACCGGGTTTGGGCTGCCGGGCGAGTAATCTGGATTCATCATGACTGCTTCCCTTTCGCTGCGCACCCTGACCGTGGCCGTGGCACCTGCCACGCTGACGGAGCTTGGCATCACCGGCCCCGCGGACTTGCTGGGTTACGATTCCGCCACCGGTCCCCTGTGCTGGTTGCGCCGCGGAGAGGGCCTGCTGGGCTTTGGCGAGATCGCCTCCTTCGCCGTCACCGGCCCCTCCCGCTTTTCCGATGCCGAACAATGGTGGAAAACCCTCCTGTCCACCGCCGCCGTCGACGATTCCGTACGCATGCCCGGCACGGGCGCCATGGCTTTTGGCTCCTTCGCGTTCTCCAAAACCAGCAGCTTCGACTCGATGCTCATTGTGCCCGCGCTGGTCCTGGGCTTCTCCGCCGGCACCGCCTGGCTGACCCAGCTTTCCATGGACGGCACCATCCCCACCGCCGGCTCCGCCCTTGGCCTGCTGCGGAGCCTGGCCGCTGTTGGAGGCACGACGCCGGACACCCCCTCCGCGGGCACTGTCCGTTCGGGGGCGCTTTCGGAAAGGCAGTGGAAGGATTCAGTCCGGGCCGGGGTCCGGGCCATCGCCGAAGGCGGCCTGGAAAAGGTGGTTTTGGCCCGGGATGTGGTGGCCTCGTTCCCGGAACCGGTGCAACGTGTTTCAATCCTGCAACGATTGGTGGGCCTGTATGACGAGTGCTGGACCTACGGCGTGCGCGGCCTGGTAGGGGCCACACCGGAGATTCTCATCAAGGTGGACGGGTCAACCGCCCAGGCCCGGGTGCTCGCCGGCACTTTGGACCGTGAAGACGAACCTGCCGGCTCAACCGGCTTTGCGAACACCGTCCTGGGCGGCTCCCTGAAGCAACGCCACGAACACGATTTCGCGGTCCGGTCGCTCACACGGCAGCTGGCCCCTTTCGCCACAGACCTGTCCTTCCCGGCCGAACCCTTCATTTTGGAACTCCCGAATGTGTGGCACCTTGCCTCCGACGTCACTGCCCAACTGGCAAGCTCGAATGGCCACCTACCCACGTCTTTGGCGCTGGTTGAGGCCCTGCACCCCACCGCTGCGGTGTGCGGGACCCCGCGGGAGGAAGCCGGAAACCTCATCCTGGAACTGGAACAGATGGATCGCGGCCCCTATGCGGGACCGGTGGGCTGGTTGGACGGGGCCGGCAACGGCGAATGGGGCATTGCCCTGCGCGGGGCTGTCCTGGAAGACCCGCACACCATCCGCCTGTACGCCGGGGCGGGTATTGTTGACGCGTCCGATCCAGACGCCGAACTGGCCGAAACGTGGGCAAAATTGCGTCCCATGCTGCAGGCCTTGAATCTCCCCAACCACCCGTAGGGCCCATGCGGCACTCCGGGATATCAAACACTGAACCCGGCAGCCCCTCGCCCCGAGGTGCGATAAGTTGTTCACTAGTAAAACCTCGTTTACCGTGATGCAAATCACAGGGGGTTACACTAGATTCCAAATGCTGGCTCCTTAGGGACTACACAAAGGGTAAACAATGCACATCTCATCCAAGCTGGGCCTGCGCTTCGCAGCCGTTCTTGCCGTTGCAGCCTTGGCGCTGACCGGCTGCAACAACGCTGAGCAAACCCCCACCACTGGAAGCGGCAGCTCCACCTTCGATCCCTCCACGGTCAAGAAGGACGACGCACTGATCGCCATGCTCCCTGCGGCACTGAAGGACAAGAAAACCCTCACTGTTGGTTCAGACACCTCCTACGAACCCGCCGAGTTCCTGTCAACCGACGGCCAGACCCCCATCGGATACGACGTGGACCTCGCCAAGGCCATTGGTGCAGTGCTGGGCAAGGACGTCAAGGTCCAGACCTCTGAGTTCTCCACAATCCTGCCAAGCCTTGGTTCCAAGTACGACCTGGGCATCTCCTCCTTCACCATCACCCCTGAGCGTTCCCAGGCGGTGAACTTTGTCAGCTACTTCAATGCCGGCGTGTGGTGGGCTGTGCAGAAGGGCAACCCCAAGAAGTTCAGCCTCGATGACATCTGCGGCAAGAAGGTGGGCGTGCAGACCGGAACCGTCGAGGAGGATCCGGACGTCAAGGACCGTTCCGCGAAGTGCGTTGCAGACGGCAAGCCTGCCATTGACATCATCTCCTTGAAGAACCAGACCGATGTCACCACGCGACTGGTCAGCGGCAGCATCGATGCCATGAGCGCCGATTCCCCCATCATCAAGAACGCCCTGCAGAAGACCGGTGATTCGCTGGAAACCCTGGGCGACGTGTACGACTCCGCCGAGCAGGGAATCGCCATCGCCAAGGATGACACCGCGTTCGCCGGGGTCATTGAAAAGGTCATGAACAAGCTCATGGAAGACGGCACCTACAAGGAGATCCTGAAAACCTGGAATAACGACGAAGGCGCCCTCTCCAAGGCCGTCCTGAACCCTGCGACAAGCAATTGAGCACACCCGCCACGGGCACCAGAACCTCCGGTGGGGGTGGTGGCATTGAACTGATCAAGGCAGTTCCGGTCCGCCATCCCGGCCGGTGGGTTGGTGCCGCCTTTATTCTGCTTTTCGTTGCACTGGCCATTCAAAACCTGATCACCAACAAGAACTTCCGCTGGGAGACGGTGGGCAAGTATCTCTTCGACGTTCTGGTGATTCAAAGCATCGGCTGGACGCTGCTGCTGACAGTCAGCGCCATGGTGCTGGCCATTGCCCTGGCAATCTGCCTGGCCTTCATGCGCCAATCCGAGAATCCCCTGTTCAGGTATGTTGCATGGTTCTGGGTCTGGTTCTTCCGCGGGACCCCTGTGTACACCCAGCTGGTTTTCTGGGGCCTGGTTGCCGTGCTGTTTCCAAAGATCATCATTGGCGTGCCGTTTGGCCCCGAATGGTTTTCCTTCAACACCGAAACCATCATCACAGCCCTGGTCGGCGCCATCGTTGGCCTGGGCCTGAACGAATCCGCCTACCTGGCGGAGATCTTCCGGGCCGGGTTGAAGTCCGTCGACAACGGCCAGATGGAAGCCGCCGAGGCGCTGGGCATGCGCCGCTCAAAGATCATGTGGCGCATCATCCTGCCCCAGGCCATGCGCGTCATTGTCCCGCCCACAGGCAACGAAACCATCGGCATGCTCAAGACCACCTCGCTGGTCTTGGCCATCCCGTTCACCTTGGATCTGACCTTCGTCACCAACACCATCGCCAACCGCACGTACCTGCCCATCCCGCTGCTCATTGTTGCCGCCATTTGGTACCTCGTCATCACCTCAGTGTTGATGGTGGGCCAGTACTTCATTGAAAAGCACTACGGCAAGGGCGTTGACAACGTGATGAAGGCCCCCGTTAAGGCAACGGCGGTTGCTGCTGCAGCCCACACCGGACACCCCACGGCAGAAAACATCACCCGCCGCGGTGACGATGAGAACACGGAAGGCGGCAAGCCATGACGGAAACCACGTCCATGAGTTCCAGCCCTGCCACCGGGGTCAAACCCCTGGTGGAAATTCAGGGCGTGCACAAGTTCTTCGGCGAACACCACGTCCTCAAGGGCATCGACATGACCGTGAACCCTGGCGAGGTCTCTGTCATCATCGGCCCTTCCGGCTCCGGAAAGTCGACCCTGCTGCGCTGCATCAACCTGTTGGAGTCCATCAGTGCCGGCCGGATCTATGTCCACGACGACCTGATCGGCTTCCGGGACATCAACGGCAAGCTGCACGACTTGAGCACCAAGGCGATCGCTGGCCAGCGCCGAGAAATCGGCATGGTGTTCCAGCGCTTCAACTTGTTCCCGCACAAAACTGCCCTGCAGAATGTGATCGAAGCCCCCACCCAGGTCAAGAAGCAGTCCAAGGCGGTCGCCCGGCTGAAAGCCTTGGAACTGCTGGAAATGGTGGGGCTGAGCGACCGCGCCAACTTCTACCCCGCGCAGCTCTCCGGCGGTCAGCAACAGCGCGTTGCCATCGCCCGGGCCCTGGCCATGGAACCGGAGCTGATGCTCTTTGACGAGCCCACCTCCGCCCTGGACCCGGAATTGGTGGGCGACGTCTTGGAAGTCATGAAGGACCTCGCCAAATCAGGCATGACAATGATCGTGGTCACCCACGAGATTGGCTTCGCCCGCGAGGTTGGCGACACCCTGACGTTCATGGACGACGGCATGGTGGTCGAATCCGGCAACCCGCGCGAGATCATCGCCAACCCGCAACACCACAGGACCAAGGAATTCCTCAGCCGCGTCCTCTAAACACAGCACCTTCGTGGCGGCTGGAGCTGCAGTTCCAGCCGCCACACCGCTTTAAGCCTGCGCTCTCACGCCTCCAGCGCCGCCGCGATGCGGGCGTGGAGGCCGCGAAGTTCGGTCCTGTCCGCAGCTGCCACTTCCAGCACACTGGGCCCCTGCACAGGTGCGGCAAGCGCTCTGGCGAGTTCCGCCGTCGTGCCGGCAAGCGTATGGGACCAGCCCTGGGCGGTGGCCAGCGCCGCCAGGTTCACGGTGTGGGGTGTGCCAAAGAAGCGTTCGACGGCGGCCGTGTAGCCGGGCGACTGGGCGAGTGTGCCGTGTTCCAGCAGCGTGAAAATGCCGCCGCCGCCGTCGTTCAGGACTATGACCTGCAGCCTGGGCCGCTGCTCGGTGGGGCCGATGGTGAGGGCGCCGGAGTCGTGCAGGAACGTGACGTCCCCGAGGAGCACGCGCGTGGCCTGTCCTGTTGCCAGTGCCAGTCCGGTGGCCGTGGAGACAGTGCCGTCGATGCCCGCCAGGCCGCGGTTCGCATGGACACTGGCACTGTTGGTGGGCGTGGGCCGGCCGGCCAGGTCTGCATCACGGACGGGGTTTGAGGAGCCGAGCATGAGGTTGCTGCCGGAATCCCGTTGGGCGGCTGCCCAGACGGCGCGGGCCGTCGCAGGACCGGTCAGCTGGGAGTCCAGGACCGCATCCAGCTCGTCCTCGGCCGTGGCCGCGGCACCCTGCCAGGCCTGCAGCCATCCGTCGGGGCCGTGCCCGGCGAAACCGACGAGCTGGTCCCACTGGGTCAGGACCAGTTCTGTTCGTCGTCCCGCTTCAAACCAGGGCACCGGCTTGGGCACAAACAAGGCCCGTTCGAGGTCGGTGTTGGCCAGCAGTTTGCTGATTTGTCGGGACAGGGTGGGCCGTCCAAACACCACCACGCGCTGGATGGGCCGGGCGCTGTCCGGACCAAAGTGCTCCAGCAGCAGCCGGTACGGGCCGATGGCGTTGGGGCCGAAACGGGCATTCGACGACGGTTCGGCCAGCAGCGGCAGATCCAGCATCCGGGCAAAGTATTCGGCTTCCGGACCGGCCCCGTGCCCGGCAACCACCACGGTGCGATGGCTTGAGGCGGGGCGGGGCCCGGCCGCTGTAGGGGCATGGTCCTTGGCGCTCGCGTCGTCCTTGGCGTGACCCGCCGCGCCGGCGCCGATGGGCGCGGAGGGGGTTGCGCCGTCGTCCATCAGGGAAACAGAATCCGGGACGTCCAGCACCGGCAGCAGCCGCTCCCATTCGGAGCCGTCCAAGGCGGGCGTCAACGGGTCGCGAAAGGCGAGGTTCACCTGCACGGGACCGGCGGGGATCCCCTCCAGACGGCCGCGAGTGGCGCTGATCGCGGTGGCAATGGCACCCGTGGGGTCGGCGCCGGCGGGAACGTCGGTGGCGAATCGGACGTGCTCGCCGAAGAGGTCCAGCTGCACCGTGGTCTGATTGGCGCCAGTGCCGCGCAACTCCTCGGGCCGGTCCGCGGAAAGCACGACGAGTGGAACCGCTGCATGGTTGGCCTCCATGACGGCCGGGAGCAGATTGCCCACAGCCGTGCCCGAGGTGGTCACCACGGCCACAGGTTCCCCGGAACCAAGCGCCAGCCCGAGCGCCGTGAACCCGGCGACGCGCTCGTCGATGCGCACGTAGGCAGTGAGCCGGCCGTCTGCTTCCGCCTCCGCCAGGGCATACGCGAGCGGGGCGCTGCGTGAACCGGGGGCCACCACCACATGATGGACGCCGGCACGCTCCAGCGCATCGACAACGTAGCGGGCGGAATCCATCGAGCTAAGTAAAGTCACGCCATCAACTCTAGCCATCCGGCCGGGATCCGTCGCGAGGACGGGGTCAACCCTCTCTTCTGGCGGCGCGGTTTCGTGGCGACGGGGTCAACCTGCGAACCGCCCCCACAAGATACACCGTTCTCACCGGTTGGCCCCGTTCTCACCGGATCCCTGCAGGAATGCCCCGTTCTCACCGGTGTCATTGTCAGAAGGCGAGTGCACAGAGTTTCAGAAGTCGTTGGCACGGCAGTTCCGCGTCCGTAGCGGGAACCCTCTGTGGGGCGGTCGCTGAACATACGGGGACTTCCGGCCGGATTCCTTGCTCTGACAGCTCGGCTTACGGGGCCTGCATCGTCGCATCAGAATCAGTCCTACTTAGAAGTTGCGCCAATTGGCAGCTGGCGTCGGAGTCGTCACTAGAGTGCTCAGGTTCTAGCCATCGTTGCAACACCCCCGGCCGCTGGCCACAGGGTGATCCGTTCACCATGCTGGTTTCGACTAGGGGCAGGGGCAGGGGCATTCGCTACGTTCCTGCCTTTTCCACGCTCCGCGGCGCCACCTCTCGGGCAAGGCAACTGTCATACTGCAGGCGATGATCGACGACGGTTGGATCTCAACGGCCCATCTCAAGCATCTTGATGATCAGCGAGACCATCAGCTCCTTCTCGCGGGGATCACTCGATGCCACGAGCAGGGTGATCGCTGCCAGGGCGTTGCTCGTTACCCGCGCCGTGCCGCTCTCGTCATAGAGCATCTCGTTGCGTGCCAGGAACAAGATGAAGAGCGCTGCTGCACTCCGCTTGTTGCCGTCGGCTAGCGGGTGATCCTTGACGACGAAGTAGAGAAGGTGCGCCGCCTTCTCTTCCACGGTGGGGTACACGTCCTGCCCGCCGAAGCCCTGGTAGACGGCGGCTATGCAGCCCTCAAGTGCGTCACCCCGTTCGCGGCCGGCCAAGACGTCCTTGGGGAACTCAGCTGCTACCGTCGCAATGACGCTTCGAGCCTCGGCCAGCGTCAGCTCCCACACCGGAACGGCGCTTGGTGATGTAGCAACGGATCCTTCATCGTAATCGTGAAGGAGAACGAGGCCGGGCAAGTAGGAGCTGACGACTTCGGCAATGCCAGATGCCAACTGATCTGTTGATCGCGAGAGTATCGAAACGACCTGGCCAAGCTCAGCGAGGCGACGTTCATTGATCGCGGCTCCTTTAACCAGGTAGCGTTTGAGGACGTCGTTAGCCCACTTGCGGAAACGCACACCCTCGGGGGACTTGACGCGGTAGCCGACGGACAGAATCATGTCGAGGTTGAGGTGCTCGACCTCACGAGTAACCTCGCGGTCACCCTCAGTTTGAACTGTCGCAAATTTTGCGACAGTTGCGATTCCCTCTAATTCCTCACGACGAGCGTTAGCAATATGCTTACCAATCGTCTTCACATCGCGACCGAACAGAGCGGCTACCTGTTGGCGTGTCAGCCATACGGTCTCGTCATCAGCTTGGACTTCAAGCACGACGTCTCCGGACGCTGACTCGTACAGTTCGATATTGTTCATGCAGTCAATTCCTTCCCCTCAGGGTTCTGATCAATGATAGGTCGCCGGCTAACTGCAATGCCGTTTAGTTTAGGTTCGGGGGTCCGGTGTCAAGATTCTTGTGTCCAGTTCCGCGGGGTACGTTTTCCGGTCGATATCACGGCCCTTGGCCCGGTTTTTGGAGATTGCGCGTTTGACCACTCGGGTCCCGGCGCGTGGCCCCTGGACCGGCAGCAGGTTTGCCAGTACCGCGGCCCCGATCTTCCCGACCAGATCGATAGTGGTGAAGGCGATGGTCCCGGCAGTCGGGACGAGTTGGTCGCTGGAGGCGAGCAGCGCGACGCTGAACGAGGTCTGGCCCGCGGCAATATCCGTCCGGGTCAGGGTCGAATCGCTCATCGCGGTGCTCAGCACCTGGTAGAGGGTCAGCAGAGCCCACATCTCCTGTTCAATCCCCGACGGGCGGCGGCTGCGTAGCACCCGTCCGCCCAGGATCATGGACTTCAATTCGCAGTAGGCGGTTTCGATTGCCCACCACCGCTGGTATAAATCCACCAATGCCCTGGCCGGGGCCACTCCCGGCCCCAGCAGTGTCGTGAGCAGCCGGTAGGTGTTGGTGCGGGTACTGGCCGGGGTGGTGATCGTGACTTCGGCCTCGATCACCCGCACCGGCACCTCGCCGGCGGATGCCAGATAGGAACCATCGCGCAGGGTCGCGGTGGCGGGCAGTTTCATGGCCCCGTGCCCGGTCTTGCCGCGGATCAAGAACCCCGCGCCGGTGGCGTTGACGGCGGCGAAGAACTTGTAGGCGGCGAAGTTCCGGTCCCCGAGCAGCAGCATCCCCGGGCGCAGGGCCCGGCTACCCGGTGGGCGTAGGTCAGTTCCCCGACCTTGTCGCTGCCGAACACCGCCTCGATGACCGAGCGGGAACGATTACCGGGCGATCGCGGAAATTGCTGCGTGCGGTCGGCCGCCAGGATCTTGCCTGGTTTCGATCTCAAGCACATCGAACCCTGCGACTTGCAGCAGTCGGCTCATCTCGTCTATTGACCAGTGGTAAGCCGTGGTGACCGCATGGTTGAGTGGTTCAGCGGATTCGCCCTCGAAAAAGCCGATCAGCAGATGGCCGTTCGGCCTGAGGGTGCGCGCGAGCTCGGCGAGAATTTGGGTCAACTCGGCAGGGACCAGATGAATCAGCGAATACCATGCCAGGACGCCACCTAGGCTACCGTCCGCGACGTCGAGAGCGCGCAGTGAGGCGATACGATAAGTGACCTCAGGGAAGCGTTTCCGGGCGCTCTCGATAAATTCAGGAACAAGGTCGATGCCTGTGATTTCAACACCTCGTTTGTGAAGATGGTCCGTCCAATGGCCGGGACCGCATCCTGCATCGAGAACGCTACCGCTAATCTGTTCGCCCCACCGTTCGATGCGGTGCTGGTCCAGCGGATGCATGTCATCCATTGAACCCAGAATGGATGTGTACTCCGCGGCTCGGGCGGAGTACGACTGGGAAACATCTGCATCGGTCATGCAAGAAGTCTAGGGGTTTAGGTGCACCAATCAACGCGCATCAAACTGGGGCGGCAACCCGAAAGTGGTGTCCAATGTAGTCGTTGCCAATGCGTCTCGCAAGCCGGTCCGGCACCGGCCGGTTGGATCATCTCAAGCAACAACCACTGCGGCATCGACAAGGCTGTTCTGCGGGGGAACCCCCCGCGGTCATTTGATGCCTGCTAGGAATCCCATCGAACCTCGATATCATCCGTCACGGGCGTCGGATGAAGGCCTTGGTTTCGTGCGACGCCCATGGAGGCGTGATGATCGGGATGCACAAATGCCTGAAGACTATTTACGCCTTTGACTTGTAACCATGAGGTGCTTCAATGATGTGAGACAGTTCCTGAAAGGATTGTTCCCATGTCTTCTCGACCAACTTACTCTGATGAGTTCAAGGCCGACGCCGTTGCGTTGGCTGAATCTTCCGGCCGCCCACTGGCCCTAGTGGCTGCCGAACTCGGCATCTCACTGACCGCTCTCAAGCGCTGGGTCAAGCTCTCCCGCGAAGGGGAAAGCGGTGAGGTTAAGAAGCCGGATCAGCCGGTAGATGCCGGGAAATACAAGGCTTTGGAAGTCCGGCTACGTGAAGTAGAACGGGAGAATGAATTCCTAAAAAAAGTCTCAGCGTTCTTCGCCAAGGAACAACGGTAGATGATATCTACCGCTTTGTTCAGCAGCAGGAGAACGCTGGAGAAAAGGTGGCCTGGATGTGCCGGCAACTGGCCGTGCCCCGTTCCTCGTACTACCGCTGGCGTGATGCCGTCGATACGCCCACAACCATCCGCCACCGGGAGCTGACCGATCAAGTGAAGGCTATGTTCGACTCCTCTGATGAGATC
>JBBSQT010000022.1:0-14460 GCA_038243775.1 Actinomycetales bacterium
GTGGTCACCTTCAACCAGCTCGACGGGATCCGCAAGCCGGGCTCCATCGGCCAGGCCGTGACCGGGGCGGAACTGAGGGTCCTCGACGATGCCGGAAACGACGTCGAACCCGGCGCGATTGGCGAACTCGCGGTGAGGGGCCCCTACGTCATGAAGGGGTACTGGAACAACCCGGATGCCACGGCCGCGGCCATCCCCGACGGCTGGTTCCGCACCGGTGACCTGGGCCGCAAGGATGAGGACGGCGTGTTCTTCATCGTGGACCGCAAGAAGGACATGATCCTGCGCGGCGGCTACAATATCTACCCGCGCGAAATTGAAGAAGTCCTCTACGAGCACCCCGCCGTGGCCGAGGCCGCCGTGGTGGGAATGCCCGACGACGTCCACGGCGAGGAAGTGTGTGCCGCGGTGGCGCTCAAGTCCGGAGCTGTTGGCGCGGATGATCCGGAGGCGCTCGCCGCCGACATCCAGGAGTTCGTCAAGGCCCGGGTGGCCGGCTACAAGTACCCGCGCAAGGTCATCATCATGGACACCCTGCCCAAGGGGCCCACGGGCAAAATCCTCAAGCGCGAGATCACTGTTTAGCCGATGTGGCGGCCGGCGGCGCGGCCCCGCCCCCCCCGCCCCCGCCACATGCCTTGCCGCCACATGCTTCGCTTTCCTCAGGCGAGGGTCCAGGTGACCTGCACGGCAACGGACACACTGCTTTGGCCCTGTTCGATGGGCATGGCGGCATCGGCCACCATGGACGCCCTGGCCATCAGGGGGCGCGGCGCTCCGTCGTGGCCGTCGCCTTCGACGACGGAGGAGACGGCCCCGAGGGAGCATCCGGCGAGGGTCGCATAGTTTTCCGCCGCCCGCAGCGCATCTGCCCATGCCGCTGCCCGGGCGCTGTCCCGTGCCGCCGCCGGATCGGATAGGACGGGGGTGAGGCCGTTGAGCCGGACGTCGTTGTTTCCGCTGTCAACCACCGCGGCGATGACCTCGTCGGCGCCCTGGTCATAGCGCAGGGCCACCGTGAGTGTGCTGGAAACCGTGTAGCCGGTGACCACGGTTCCCGTCCCGTCCTCCCAGCGCGTGTCCGCCCGGACGTCCAGGGAGGAGGAGCTGATGGCTTCGCGGGCCACACTGAGGGAGCGCAGCCTGGTGTTGACAGCGGTCATGGTCTCGCCGGCCCGGGCGTACGCTTCACGCACGGTGGCGCGGGCGGCCTCAATGCCGATGTTTACGGTGAACCGGTCAGGGACTGCCGCCACCGAACCGTAGCCCGTGACGGTGATGCTCCGGGAGATCTCTGTCATTGCGGATTCCTTACACTCGTTGCATGTGACTTGAAAAATTGCAGCCGGGAAATTGTGGCCAGGTCCCGGTAGCCGCCCAGGGCCAGCCCGGCGTTGCGTTCAAAGAAGTTTCGACTGCCTGGATCGCCTGTCCGCCACCAGGACCACGCCGCGCAGCCAAAATAGAGGGGCAGAAACGGCAACCCCAGGCACCAGGCGTATTGGGTGGCGTGGCCGGCTTCATGCTGTAGGAGATCAGGCCGGGAATCAATGAACGCCCGCTCCGCCCGGTAGAAGACGACATTGCCCACCGTGAACGCGCCGGCCAACGGCAGCTTCGGCGTGTAGTTGGTGCCAAGGAGCAGCCCGTGCGGGCCGCGCTCCACGGAGGTCCGGCTCAGCTTCGCCAGCAGTAGCCCGGCTGCCGTGGATAAGTTCGCGGCATTGGCAAGCGCGCGCACGCGTTGCGCGCGGGTCACCGGGGCGACAGGAGTCAGCGGATCGGCAGCGTTCACGGGGCGGATTCTGGGACGGACACGCTTCGTGATTGAGAAACTGTGAGCGCCTGCAACGCCTTGACCGTGTTTGGCTTGGTGTGTTCGCACGAGTCAAGGGGCCACTGGATGTTGACGGCCTGGCCCTCGGCGTTGACCAGCCAGATGGCTGGCGGAAGCTCTGCGTAGTCTAGGCAGCTGACCGGCCCGCCGCGCTCGCTCGGCTCCGCCAGTGCCGCAAGCAAAGGCGCAAAGTCGCCGCTGAGATGCTCCTCCGACACCATGCGGCTGCTGGGGTCGGACGTGCAGCGCACCACGCCAACCGTGGTGAAGCCCTCCGGGATGCTGCCTTTGTGCAGCGACGACGGTGACGCTGCTTCCGGCTCCCACCACCCGGCCGTGGAGCAGTCGACGGCGGACTGCAGCACCGCCGGTTCCGGCAGGTATTGTTCGGTGGTCAGCGGTGACGAGCAAGATGTCAACAACAGCGCGCCCGCTGCCAGGGCCGCCGCTGGCACTTGGCCGCGTGTCACTGGTGCTGCCCTGCGAAAGTTACGGCCTGCACGTCAACGATGCGCAACGCATCGATGGCCTTTTGCGTGTCAGGCTTGCCACGCGACTTGCCGCACTTGTCCACGGGCCAGGCCGTGTTGATGGCCCCGCCAGCAGCGTTGACCAGCCACAATCCGGGAAGCAGTTCCAAGTCCGCGGTGCAGACGACGTTTCCTCCCGGGGTGTCGCTGGGCACCGCCAAAGCAGCCAGCAAAGGGCCGAAGTCGCCCGCCAGTTCTTCCTGCTGGAACTGAAACGGCCAGCTGTCATCGCTGTCCGGTGCGACGGCAGCCATGCGGCAGATAAAGACCTTTTCGGGGACGAATCCCTCCGGCACGGAGCCCATCAGATTCGTTGGCGTGGACGTTGGGGTGTAGCCGGGATAGTCCTGCAAGGAAGAAGGACAGTCCACTGCCGTTTGCACAACGGCAGTGCTGGGCGTGTAGTGGGTTGTGCACCCTCCCAGCATGAGTGCAAGGCCGGCCGGCGCCAGGGCCGCGGCGTAGGCTGGCCGTCGTCTCATTTGCCCTGCCGGGAACCCGGCACGAGCTTGGACTCGAGCCCGCTCAACGCGTCAATGGTCGCGCCGCCGGCGTTGACCAGCCACAAGACGGGGATGTACGCCAGAACGGCATTGCAGATTTCCTGTCCTTCGGCGGCGCGGTCGCCGGGTGCCGCGAGTGCCTTCAGCAAGGGGGCGAAGTCGCCTTGGAGTTCCTCTTGCTGGATGACACCCTTGGGTGTGCTGTTCACCTCAGCGCTGCCCGAACGGCAAATAAACACCTTTTCCCTCACAGAGCCGTTCGGAACGCTTCCTCGGGGTGTGGAGGGAGAGCCGGTATCGGAGTTGCTGGGGAAATCGTCCAACGACACCGGGCAGCCAAGGCTCGTTTGCAGCACGGCCGGTTCCGGCACAAAGTGGGTGACCTTTGGTGTTTCCAGGGTGGTGGCGGCTGAGGGCCCTTCAGCAGTGCACCTGCCCAACCCTGCGGACGAGACCAGCGCAAGACAGGCCAACGGCGCGCGGCGGGAGGCCGGCGTCGTACACCTGCAGCGAAGGGAGCCCATGAGCGTTAGCGTAACAAGCCCGGTGCCCGAATGGGTGACAAATCAGTCACGGAACGGATTCAAATCGGGGCTGCCCCGTCATCTAGACTGGTACGGGCGGGATGAGCCACCCCGCCGGTTACTCGCACACGAGCTTAGGTAAAAACTGTAGATGTCGAAGATGCCCCAAGAGACGGCTGAGATGCCCGAACCCACCACCGAGCCCATGGCGGTCCCGGATCCGCTGGATGAAACCGCCATTGGTGCCGCCGTCGAGAACGCGCTCGGAGCCATTGCTGCCGCCGCGACGCTGGACGAGTTGAAGACCGCCCGGCTGGCGCACACCGGCGAGAAGTCGCCCCTGAGCTTGGCCAACCGTGAAATTGGCGGGCTCGCCAAAGAATTCAAGGCCGCCGCCGGCAAGCTCATGGGCGGCTCGCGAGGTCGGGTTGCCAAGGCGCTCGCAGCCCGCACCGAGGTGCTTGAGGCCGAGGACGCCGCACGGATCCTGGTCGAGGAAACCGTTGACGTCACGGCCGGCCCGCGCCGCCGCCGCGCCGGTGCCCGCCACCCGCTCTCCACCCTCCAGGACCGCGTCTGCGACATCTTCGTGGGCATGGGCTGGGAAATTGCCGAAGGCCCGGAACTGGAATCGGAATGGTTCAACTTTGACGCCCTGAATTTCGCACCGGACCACCCTGCCCGGGAAATGCAGGACACCTTCTTCGTGGAGCCGCCCGAGGCGCACCTGCTGCTGCGCACACACACCTCACCGGTGCAGGTCCGCTCCATGCTGGAACGCGAAGCGCCCATCTACGTCTTGTGCCCGGGCAAGGTGTTCCGCACCGACGAGCTCGACGCCACGCACACCCCCGTGTTCCACCAGTTTGAGGGCCTTGCCATTGACAAGGGCCTGTCCATGGCAGACCTGGTGGGCACGTTGGAACACTTCACCCGGCAGATGTTCGGCGACGAAGCGAAGGTGCGCATCCGGCCCAACTTCTTCCCGTTCACCGAGCCGTCCGCCGAGCTGGACATCTGGCACCCCGGCGCCAAGGGCGGCGCGCGCTGGATCGAGTGGGGCGGTTGCGGCATGGTCAACCCGAACGTGCTCCGCGCAGCAGGCATCGACCCGGACGAATATTCAGGATTTGCCTTCGGCATGGGCATCGAACGCGCGTTGATGTTCCGCAACGAAGTGTCCGACATGCACGACATGATCGAGGGCGACGTACGATTCAGCGAACACTTTGGGATGGAGATCTAAGTACGTGCGTATTCCACTGACTTGGCTGCGCGAGTATGCGCAGGTACCGGCGGCAGCAACTGCCGAAGACGTCATGACCGACCTGGTGAAGGTCGGCTTTGAAGAAGAGGACGTGCACCGTCCCCTCGATGAGATCAGCGGCCCTATTGTGGTGGGCCAGGTCTTGTCGAAGGAACCCGAGGCGCAGACCAACGGCAAAACCATCAACTGGTGCTCCGTCCGCGTGGTGCCCGAAGGCACCGAACAGGCACTGGACATTGACGGGATCGACCCATCCGGTGTGCAGGGCATCGTTTGCGGCGCGCACAACTTCGAGGTGGGGGACAAGGTTGTGGTGACCCTGCCCGGCTCCGTGCTGCCCGGCGATTTCCGCATCACACCCCGGAACACCTACGGCCACGTCTCGGCCGGCATGATCGCCTCCGTGCGTGAGCTCGGCATTGGCGAGGACCACGACGGCATCCTGGTGCTCTCCACCCTTGGCCTTGACCCGGAACTCGGCACCGACGCGCTGGCCCTGCTGGGCCTTGACGACGAAGCTGCCGAAATCAACGTCACCCCGGACCGCGGCTACGCGTTCAGCATCCGCGGCGTGGCCCGCGAATACGCGCACGCCACGGACAGCGTGTTCACCGACCCGGCCTCGCTGGTTTCGGTGACCGCCGCCACGGGTGCCGGACACGGAGTCGTGCTTGCCGATCAGGCCCCCATCTACGGCAAGCCCGGCTGTGACCGCTTCGTTGCCCGCACTGTGAGCGGCGTCAACGCCGCCGCGCCGACCCCGCCGTGGATGTCCTCGCGCCTGCGCCTGGCCGGCATCCGTTCCATCTCGCTGCCGGTGGACATCTCCAACTATGTCATGCTGGAACTCGGCCAACCGCTGCACTTCTACGACGCCGACAAGCTCGCCGGTGACATCACGGTGCGCCGCGCTGCAGCGGGGGAGACCCTGAAAACCCTCGACGGGAAGGTCCGCAAGCTCGACCCCGAGGACCTGCTCATCACCGACCCATCGGGTCCGATCGGCATTGCCGGGGTCATGGGCGGGGCCTCCACCGAGGTCACCCCCGGGACCGTGAACGTTCTGGTGGAGGCCGCGCACTTCGAGGAAGTCACGATCGCCCGCTCGCGCCGCCGCCACAAGCTGCCCTCCGAAGCGTCCAAGCGCTTCGAGCGCGGCGTGGATGCGCAGGTTGCCGACGTTGCCGCCCAGCGCGCCGTCAACCTCCTGGTGGAACTGGCCGGCGGCACGGAGGACACCACGGCCACCGATGCCGGCTCCGTCACCGCTCCCGCTCCCGTGTTCCTGCCCTCCGGCTTCACCTCCGGGCGCATCGGCATCGAGTTCACGCAGTCGCAGATCATCGGCTCGCTCACTGATTTGGGTGCCGAGGTTGACAAGGTCGACGGCGGATATTCCGTCACGGCCCCGAGCTGGCGTTACGACCTGGTCACCAAGGAGGACCTGACGGAAGAGGTGGCCCGCCTGGTGGGTTACGACCTCATCCCCTCGACCTTGCCCACGGCCCCTCCCGGCCGCGGCTACTCCCGCGCCCAGCAACAGCGCCGCCGTGTGGTCCAGGCCCTGGCCGATTCCGGCCTGACCGAGATCCTCGCGTACCCGTTCGTGTCCAAGGTTTCCAACGACACCTTCGGCGTCGCCGAGGCCGGTGCTCCCCGCACGGCCATCAAGCTGGCGAACCCGTTGAGCGAAGAGTTCGGCTTCCTGCGCACCTCCGTGCTGCCGGGCCTGCTGGAAACTGCCAAGCGCAACCACTCCCGCGGCTTCCACGACCTGGCCCTGTTTGAATCCGGCCTGGTGTTCCTGCCGGGTGCAGAGATGGGCACCGCGTCGATCCCGCCGCTGGGCGCCAAGCCCTCCGACGAGGTCCTCGACGCCCTGTATGACGGCATCCCGTACCAGCCGCTCACCATCGCGGCCGTGTTCACGGGCAAGGATTCACCGGCTGCCCCGGCCCACGCCCCGCGTGCCTGGGACTGGGCCGACGGCATCGACGCGGCGCTCCTCGTGGCCGACGTCGTGGGTGTTGACCTGGTGGTGGAGCAGGGTTCGCACCAGGCGTTCCACCCGGGACGTGCCGCCGTGTTGAAGCTGCGCAACGGAGAGGTTGTTGGCTACGCCGGCGAACTGCACCCGAAGCTGCTGGCCGAGCTGAACATGCCCGCCCGCTCGGTGGCCATGGAAATCAACGCCGATGCGGTGTTCGCGGAAGCCGCCGACGTCATTGTGGCCAAGCCGATCTCCACGTTCCCGCTCGCCACCCAGGACGTGGCCCTGGTGGTTCCCGCCGAGATTCCCGCGCAGTCCGTGCTGGAAGCCCTGCGCGAAGGCGCCGGCGAACTGCTCGAGGACGTCACCCTGTTCGACGAGTACTCGGGTGCTGGAATCCCGGAGGGACGCAAGTCGTTGGCCTTCGGCCTGCGTTTCCGTGCCACGGACCGGACGCTGACAGCCGATGAGGCTTCAGCCGCCCGCGCGTCGGCCACGGAACTGGCCGCAGAACGGTTCGGCGCCACCCAGCGGTAGTCCGCCACGAAAGGGCCCCGGCGGGTTCGAGCACGTGCTCAATGCTCGAACCGCCGGGGTCCTTTTGCGTACCCGCTGATCGAACCTGGTGAGTCCCGCTGCGATGCAGTGCCAGACTTCGACTCGGCCACGTAGCAAGTGGACAAACGAGTAGGCAACGGCCCCGGGTGTGATGGCCGGCCATCACTGCCGGGGTGGACTCATGGCAGCACAATCCACAGCCAAGAGCACCCTGGGGATCTCGCTGGGAGTGGTGGTGTCACCGCGCTGGCAGGGAGCGCATGCGGTGCCTCGGGTCCGCGAAGCCATCCGGTACCCTCTCTTAGCGCGTGGCAGGGGCGCTCGGCACGTGGGCCGTTTGACGCGACCCGCCCCGAGGTTCAACGGAGTGGGACTGCCTTTTGCTTGGATGGAGGGGTCCGCCGGCGTCCCTGACACGCAGTGGCGGCCCAAGGCAACGTAGAGTTGAACCATGGATGATGGAGTCAGGAACGCTGACAGTGGCTGGGTGTCAAGGCCCAACGCCAACATCTATTGGGAGGCCTCAGGTAATCCCGACGGCGTGCCAGTCCTGTTTCTGCATGGCGGTCCGGGAGGCTCCTTGGGCAAGGGCGGCTACCGCAAGCGGCACGACCCGTTGACGTTCCGCACGATTGGCATCGACCAGCGCGGTTGCGGACAAAGCACACCGACGGTCCAAGACGACCTGGAACATCTGGCTGACAACACTACGCAGACGCTGATCGATGACATTGAGGCCATTCGGGAGCATCTGAGAATCGAAGCGTGGATCGTGACCGGCGTTTCGTGGGGTGCCACCCTCGCACTGGCGTACGCCCTGGAGCACCCCGGCCGGGCCCTCGGAATTGCCCTCATGGCCGTCACCACCACGAACCGTGACGAAGTTGATTGGATCACTGAAGGCGTGGGGAGGATCTTTCCGGAAGCATGGAGCGGGTTTGCCGCGGCATCCGGTGCGGCAACCGGAGAACGCGTGGTGGAAGCGTATGCGCGCCGCCTCGCAGGTGTTGACCGCGAGGACGCCAGGGTGGCTGCAGCGGCATGGGAGGAATGGGAGTCCTGGCACATCTCGTTTAGCTCCTATTGGCAGCCGGGGCCCATGTTCAGCGATGAACGCCAGCGCATGACCTTCGCCCTTCCGGTCACCCACTACTGGTCCAATGACGGTTTCCTGACCGGTGACAAGGAAATAGTTCCCCGCGTCCACGAGCTCAAGGGGATTCCGGGCCATCTGATCCACGGGCGACGGGATGTGAGCGGACCGGCCATCACGCCGTGGCAAGTCCATCGCCAGTGGAGCACCAGCAAGCTCACGGTCATCGATGATGAGGGACATGGCGGCCCCCGCTGCGTGGAGGCGCTCACCGCTGCAGTCGAGGAAATCAGGGATGGGCTCGCGGTCACGACTCGGTGATGGCCGGCGCGTTGCTGCAACGTCACGGCATGCCATCCAGGTGCGCTCCGGCGTCGTCGATGAATTGGTGCTGCCCGGCGAGCGCCAGCCGCGTGCACGGGATCTCGCCCCCGGCGCTGCACATCAACAGGTACACGGTCCTGCAGGCCGACAAACAGCTGCGGGACGGAGGTGTGATCAAGATGCGCCGGGGCCGCGGAGCCTTGGTCTGCCAAGACGCAGGCCCCGGGCTTGTCCGCCCCACGGAATGGGCAGAACAACTAATGGACGAAGCGCACAAGCTGGCCATGTCCCAGCAGGACTCTGTGCGATTGATTAGGGGAGTTGCAAAAGCAGGAGCGAAGTTCACCAGGGAACCAGTGCCGCACGGCGGATCATCGCCTAAATCTTCGGGCTGGTCCCCAGGGCGCTTGTTGCCGGGGGCATGCTCACCACGTCCTTGCTGCTGACGGGAATACCCGCCGTGATCGGGCTTGCGGCAGCCTTCATGGGCCCGCTGCGCCCCCACTCTTGCGCGGCACCCTCGGATTTGCGGGCATGGCCCCGGGCATGGGGGCCGGGGCGTGGCTCATCTCCGGCTTGACGGGGGAAGCGGGCAACGCCGGGGAATCGGTCCCCGGCGGGTGGCTCGCCCTGCTCGTGGTATCGCTCCTGATCGGTGCGGCGCCGTACTTCCTGGCAGCCAAACCGAAAACCGCCCGCAAGGAGTACGCGGCGCGCATGCCGCTGGGTGAGCAGGAAACCGGGGCCTGGTCGCGCACCACCACCTCAAAGGTGCTGCTGTGGCTGCCCCCAGGTCTGCTCGCCTTCAGGGGGCTGATCTTCATCCCGGCATTCAGGGATGGCGATGCCTCCACCACGGCAGGGAAGCAGTTCGCCGTCACAATAGGCGATCCGGACACCCCCGCCGCCCTGCTGCCGGCCCTGCGGGACAGGAAGCAAGGCGGCCGCCCCACGCGAGCGAACATACCGGGTAACCTGGCCAAGGAGTGCTCGTGACCGTTGCGGGACTGCCCCGATGTAGCAGATGCGCCGGCGCCGGCTGGCACCTCGCGCGTAAAGCGAAAAGTCCGCTGTCGGCATGTACTTGTTGGACCCGACGGATAGTGTTGATTCCATGCCCGGCTGGGCCGTTCCGGACACGGAATGTTTCGCACAGGCCGTGCTCCTCACCTTCCGAAAGGGCATGAACAAATCCATGGCACTATTTAGCCGCCCGCAACCGGGCACACTGCCCACCACCTTGAAACTTCTGGTGGCGCTGCTGGTTCCCTCAGCCCTGGTGAGCATTCTCGCAGGGACGTCCGCCGGGATGGGATTTGGCATTGCCATGGGACTCGGCATGGCAGTTTCACCCATCAGCAGGACCCGACAGACAGCGGTTCTGGTCTTGCTCGGCGCCGCGCTCGGCTCCCTTGCCTCCTATGCCATGGACACACCCTGGGCCATCGCCGTGCTGCTCTTCATCTCAGCCATCCTCTCGGCGCTGACCAACCAGCGGTCGGCCGGGCTGCTGTCGCTGGCGCCCATTCTTGTCATCCTGTTTGGCCCCGGGCCCATCGACCTGTCATGGTGGCAGGCTGCCATCTGGATCGTGATTGGCGGCGCCGTGGGCGCCCTGATCACCAAGCTGCTCAAGTTCCAGGCACCCGTCCAGCCCGTCGCCAAGGCAGTCGCGTGGGAACACGGCATCGTGGTGGGCCTGCTCTGCGCCGCGGTCATGTACTGGACACTGTCCAACAACATCCCGCACGGCTACTGGATCGCAGTCACCGTGCTGATGGCACTGCGGCCCTTGCCCAACCAGCGGCGCGAGACCCTCAATGGGCGCATCCTGGGCACGCTGATGGGGGCTGTTTTCGCCCTGTTGGTGGTCATCTTCCTGCCGATTTGGGCCGCCGTCACAGTTGCCGTGCTCTGCCTGTTCGTCATGGTCTGGTACACCATGGGTGGGGCTTACCTGATGCAGACCCTGGCCCTGACCCCCATGCTGTTGATCTTCGCTTCCCTCGGCGATGCCGAGCGGGGCTTCGAACTCACCGTCGAGCGGGTCCTATTCACGGTGGTGGGTTTTGGCTTTGCCGTTGTGATCGCCCTGTTGCTGCGCCGCTGGGAATCACGCCGGGAGGACAAGGCCGCCGCTTAGAAAAATTGCCGCCGCTCCCGCTTTTTGCCGCACGTCTTCCTGCGGCAAAAAGCGGGAACGCCGGCATTTTTCACCAGGGCGGGCGCTGGTGAGGACAGGCCCCACCTCTGGCGTCGCCAACCCCAGCCAGCTCCGTCAACAGGGTCAAGCTGCGTGTCTACGGCTCCAGGATGACCTTGCCCGTGGTGAGCCGTCCCTGCAGCGCGGTGTGGGCGGCGCCGGCGTCGGCCAACGGGAAGCGGGCGCCGATTCGGGCCGCCAGCTGGCCGGACGCCGCGGCATTGAACACCTCGGTGGAGCGCCACATCCGCTCCTTCGCGTTGAGCAGGTAGTCGCCGAGCTTCGGTCGGACCACCGTCAGGGAGCCGCCGGCGTTCAGTCGCTGCAGGTCAAAGGGCGGCACCTGGCCGGAGGCGCCGCCGAACAGGACCAGCGTGCCGCGGGTGCGCAGCGATGCGAGGGAACCGTCGAAGGTGTCCTTCCCCACGCCGTCGTACACCACATCCACCCCCACGCCATCGGTGAGCCCACGCACGGCTGCGGCGAAATCTGCATAGCGCAGCACCTCGTCGGCACCGGCCACGCGGGAAAGCTCTTCCTTTTCCTCAGTGGAAACGGTGGTGATGACGCGGGCGCCGCGCTCCTTGAGCATTTGGGTCAGCAGCAGGCCAACGCCGCCGGCGCCGGCATGCAGCAAAATCGTCTGGCCGGGCTCAACATGATAGGTGGAATTCATCAGGTAATGTGCCGTCATGCCCTGCAGGGGAAGGGCCGCGGCAACGTCCAGGGGCACACCGGAGGGGACGGGCAGGGCAGCCTCAGCGGGGAAAATGGCGTACTCGGCATAGCAGCCGATGCCCTCGGCGGTGGCCACCCGGTCGCCCACGGCATAGGCGCTGACGCCGGGACCCACCGCCGTCACTGTGCCGGCAGCCTCGGCACCCGGGGTGAAGGGGAAGTCGACGGCGTAGATGCCGGCGCGCTGGTAGCTCTCAATGAAATTCACGCCGACGGCGGCAATCTTGACCAGGAGCTCGCCCGGGCCGGGCACGGGCATGGGCACCTGTGCCATTTTCAAAACCTCGGGACCGCCCGGGGCGTTGGCGACAATTGCATTGCACTGCTCGGTCATGGTGAACTCCACATCGCTGGTTCCGGCAAAAAAATGGGGGATGCCCCTCGAGAACATCATAGGCTGTGATTGGTGCGCAAAAGCAGCTTGAATGCATAAATATCGGTGTCGCTGAATAACTCTGCTGTATAGTCGAGCTATGACAATCTCAGTAGCAGTCTCCGGGGCCAGCGGGTACGCCGGGGGAGAGGTGCTGCGTCTGCTGGCCAGCCACCCGAACGTAACCATCGGCGCCATCACCGCCCACAGCAGCGCGGGTGAACGCCTCGGTTCCCTGGCACCGCACCTGCACGCACTGGCAGACCGCGTCCTGGTGGACACCACCGTGGAAAACCTTTCCGGGCACGACGTCGTCTTCCTGGCACTTCCGCACGGCGCATCAGCGGCCATCGCAGCCCAGCTCCCGCCCGACACACTGGTGATCGACGCCGGCGCAGACCACCGCCTGGAAGATTCCGCCGCGTGGGAAACGTTCTACGGCTCGGCGCACGCCGGCACCTGGCCCTACGGCCTGCCCGAACTGCCCGGCCACCGCGACCGCCTCAGGGGTGCCAGGCGCATTGCGGTCCCCGGCTGCTACCCCACCAGCTCCCTGCTCGCCCTCATGCCCGGCTTCGCCGCCGGCGCACTGCTGCCCGACGACGTCGTCATCGTCGCAGCCTCAGGCACCTCCGGCGCTGGCAAGGCCGCCAAGGTCAACCTGATCGGCTCGGAAGTCATGGGTTCCATGAGCCCCTACGGCGTGGGCGGCGGCCACCGCCACACCCCGGAAATTGAGCAGGGCCTCTCCAACGCGGCCGGCCTGGACGTGCGGGTTTCCTTCACACCCACCCTGGCGCCCATGAGCCGCGGGATCCTCACCACGGCAACGGCCAAGGTGTCGGACGAAGTCGCTGCGCTGGAAAACCCTGAAGCCGCCCTGCGCGAGATCTGGGAAAAAGCCTACGCGGATGAACCGTTCGTGCATTTTTTGCCGGCAGGCCAGTGGCCCAGCACCAAATCCGTCCAAGCCTCCAACTACGCGGCCCTGCAAATCGCCTACGATGCCCGCGTGAACCGTGTCATCGTGTGCGCCGCCATTGACAACCTCACCAAGGGCACCGCCGGCGGAGCAGTACAGTCCATGAACATTGCACTCGGCCTGCCCGAGACAACAGGCTTGACCTCCCAAGGAGTAGCACCATGAGCGTAACCACCCCGCTGGGCTTCCGTGCCTCAGGCGTCACTGCCGGGCTGAAAGCATCCGGCAACCCGGACCTGGCCCTGGTGGTCAACGACGGCCCCGCGCACACCGCCGCCGCCGTCTTCACCACCAACCGGGTTGCCGCCGCGCCCATCCACTGGTCCCGCCAGGTCCTCTCCGACGGCCGGGTCGACGCCGTCGTGCTCAACTCCGGCGGCGCCAACGCGTGCACCGGGCCCGAAGGCTTCCAAAACACCCACGCCACGGCCGAGAAGGTCGCCGCCGTCCTGGGCCTCTCCGCCACGGACATTGCTGTCGCCTCCACCGGCCTGATTGGCGAACAGCTGCCCATGGAGAAAATCCTGCCGGGCGTCGAGGCTGCCGCCGCTGCCCTGGCGGACGACGGCGGGGCTGCCGCCGCCACCGCGATCATGACCACCGACTCCGTCAACAAGCAGGCACTGTGGACTTCGGAGCCCGACGAAGCGGGCGTCCGCTACAGCATCGGCGGGATGGCCAAGGGTGCCGGCATGCTGGCTCCCGGGCTGGCCACCATGCTTGTGGTCATCACCACCGACGCCGCCGTGGCAGCCGAGGGCCTCGACTCGGCCCTGCGCGACGCCGTCCGCGTCACCTTCAACCGGGCCGACTCCGACGGGTGCATGTCCACCAACGACACCGTCCTGCTCATGTCCTCCGGCGCCTCCGAAGCGTTCCCGGACATGAAGGAATTCACCGCCGGGCTGACCGAGGTGTGCGCCACACTGGCCCGCGCCCTGATCGCCGATGCCGAAGGCGCCAGCCACGACATCGCCATCACCACCCTGAACGCCGACAGCGAACGCGACGCCGAAGTGGTCTCACGCTCGGTGGCACGCTCCAACCTGTTCAAGGCCGCCATTTTCGGCAACGACCCCAACTGGGGGCGCGTCCTGGCCGCCGTGGGCACCACCGACGCCGTCTTCGACCCGGACAAGCTCAACGTGCGGATCAACGGCGTGCAGATCTGCCGCAACGGCGGGATCGGCGATTCCCGCGACCTCGTTGACCTCACCCCGCGGGAGGTCACCGTCGAAATCGACCTCAATGCCGGCACATCCCGGGCAACAATCTGGACAAACGACTTGACGCACGCCTACGTCGAAGAAAACAGCGCCTACTCGTCCTAAGGGCGGGCCGCCGGGAGGCGTCACACCAATGATGGATCAACGCAGATGAAGGACTTTCATGATGACTCCGGTGGAAACCGCGCAGGACAAGGCCGGCACGCTGATTGAGGCGTTGCCGTGGATTCAGCAGTTTTCGGGCACGGTGGTGGTGGTCAAGTACGGCGGCAACGCCATGATCAACGACGAACTGCGCCGTGCGTTCGCCGA
>JBBSQT010000023.1:0-14017 GCA_038243775.1 Actinomycetales bacterium
AGCCGGACTGCGCGGAGCAAGCAGAGTGTAGCCGACATCACCTAGTCGTGTAATTAGTGTCACACCAAAGTTTCCATGAGTAAACTTATATAACTCGTCAAACTTATTCGGCTTTATGAAAATAGGGATCTTGTCCAAATTTACACTGCGCCAATTGGAGCTATTTGTTGCCTTGGAGGACTACCCGACACTGAGTGAAGCTGCTGCGTCGTTGCATTTCTCCGAATCCGCGCTGTCCCAAGCGATCACGCGCCTGGAAACGTCGGTCGGTGAGCAACTCTGCATCCGGCGCAAGGCGCGGGGGCTGCAGCTGACACCCACGGGACAGTACTTTGCCGTCCGGGCCCGCAAGCTGCTCAACGATGCCCAGGAGCTCATCGATGACATAAAGGGTGAAGGCAGCCAGCTCAGGGGGCCGGTCAAACTTGGCTGCTTTTCCAGCTTTGCCACCAGCATGATCCCGGACATTTTGGCCGGCTTCCCCAAGGTTCACCCTGGCGTCACGGTGGAGGTCACGGTGGGCGGTTACGACGTCCTTTTGCCGGCACTGCGCGGCGGCCAGCTCGATCTGGCGTTGGTGTATGACATGGAACTGCCGGCTGGATTCCAACGCCGGGGCATCTTTGCCACGGAACTGCAGGCAGTGTTGCCCGTGGACCATCCGCTCGCCGCGCAAGAATCCGTCGACTTGGCTGAACTGGCCCCGGAACCGCTGATCATGTACGACATGAGCCCTGGCCGGGCCAACACCATGGGTGCATTTGACAGGAGGGGACTGGTGCCCAACGTGGTCATCAATATGCCCCAGATCATCCTGGTCCAGGCTCTGGTGGGCCGTGGACTGGGCTACGGGCTGCTCATGTCCCGGCCCGACGGGGTGTCCACTACGGTGGAAGGCCGTCCCCTGGCGGTGCGGCCGGTCTTTCCTCCGGTCAGCCAGACCACGATCTCGGGAATCTGGCCCGAACACAGCACGCTAAGTACGCGTGCGCAGGCACTGTTGGACTTCACGGTCGAGACGTTTAAAGATGCGGGCACCGGCGTGCGGGCGCAGTGAGGGCGGTGAAACGCGGCCGCCTTTTAGCCGGCGTTTGACACGAAGAGAAGCTGCTTGTTCACGAATTCGTCCATGCCCAAAGGTCCCAGTTCCCGTCCGAAACCGGAGCGTTTTATGCCACCGAATGGCATACCGGCGCCTTCCCCGCTGGCAGCATTGACGGCCACCATGCCCGAATGGATCTGCTGGGCTACTGATAGTGCCCGCCTGCTGTCCGGGCAGAACACGGCACCGCCAAGACCGAAATCGGAGTTGTTGGCCAGAGCCACTGCCTCGGCATCGCTGGACACCCTGTACACCACGAGAACTGGGCCAAAGAGCTCCTCCCCAAATGCCCGCATGTCTGTGGTGACACCGGTCAGCACGGTCGGGGCCAGGTAGTGGCCCGGCCGTTCCGGACTAAAACCGCCGGCGTGGAGAACTGCGCCCTTGGCTAGGGCGTCATTGATTTGCTCCATCAGGCCATCAACGGCCGCCGCTGACGACAGTGGAACGTAAATTCCGGCGTCGTCAATGGTGGGTTTGCCTGGATTCAGGGCTCGGGCCAAGGCTGCTAGTTCTAGGACAAACTCGTCGTGGATGTCGTCCATGACGATGATGCGCTTGTTTGAGTTGCAGGCCTGTCCGGCATTTTCCATGCGTGTGTAGAAGGCGGCCTCAGCGGATGCCTTGACGTCCGTGCTGGCGAGGACAATGTAGGGGTCTGAACCGCCCAGTTCCAGGACGGCTTTCTTTAGATGTAGTCCGGCGGTTTGTGCCACCGCGGCCCCGGCGCGTTCGGATCCAGTCAGTGATATGCCCTGAATGCGGGGGTCGGCGATGATTGTTTCGATTTGTTTGTGGGTGGCGAATAGGTTGGTGTAGGCGCCGTCGGGGAGCCCTGCATCGTGCATGATTTGTTCGATGGCCAGGGCTGAGCGTGGACAGTTCTCGGCATGTTTGAGGATGATTGTGTTGCCCAGCATGAGGTTTGGGGCTGCGAATCTGGCTACCTGGTAGTACGGGTAGTTCCACGGCATGATGCCTAGCAAGGGGCCGACGGGACGCTTTTGGATGACGGCCCGCGCCCCGTTGAGTGCTTTGATGGGCTGGTCTGCGGCCAGCCCCGGGCCCTCCTGCGCGTAGTAGGTGAAGATTTCCGCGGAAAACTCGGCTTCCTCCACGGACTCGAAGAAGCGTTTGCCCATCTCTTCGGTGATGATGGTCGCCAGTTCCTCTTTGCGTTCCAGGAAGAGGGCAGCGATTCGGGATACTGTGGCGGCACGTTCGGTGACCGGAACGTGCCGCCAAGCGTTGAATGCCTGTTCTGATGCCGCCAGCGCCAGCTCCACTTGAGCGTCCGTGGCTGTGGAGAACTCCTGAACGACGGCGCCACTGGCGGGGTTGACCACGCGGTAGCGCAGCGAATCGGTGCTGTTGCTTGCTGAGGTGTGTGGCACGGGTTCGTCCTACTTTGGGAAGGGTGGTGGAAATGCTGGCGGTGGAGAAGCTAGTGGTTTGCGGCCTTGGGGTACCAGACCCTTTCGCCGTCCGGTGCCGGGGAGTAGTCCGGCCAGGCGAATTCGGTGGGGGGCATGAAGTCCGCGGGTAGGAGTGCGGGCATGGGGTCCTCGGCCGTCCTCCTGTCGAACTCGGTCTTAGCTTGCTGAAGAATATCGGGGCGGGTGAGCATGTCGATAAAGGTGCCCGCGATGGTTTTTCCGGCAACGTCGATTGTGGGGTCAATCGTTTCGGCAATGCCGCCCAAGGCGTTCATGACCCAGCCGGGGTAGGCACCCTGGCCGCGGGCCGGTTTCAGTGCGGGCCGGGAAATGTAAAAGCGGACGGTTGGGGCGTAGTGTGTCATCTCCACGTAGTCGTCGCTGGTCCAGTTCTTCTGCCACGGGGCAAGATGCTCGCGCAGGGCGGCCTCGGCATCTTGGGGGGTGATGAGGGTTTCGCATTCGTCGAGGAATGGTTTTTCCATGGGGTCCAGCCCCAGGGTGAGCTGGATTTTCTGGGCGGCGGCAATGGCCTCTGGCCCGTAGGTGGGGGCTCCTACCTGCTCTAGGTTTGCATACAGTGCCTCGGCCAAGGCGTGGTTGGTGCGCCCGGGCCTGTTGCGGGCCACCCATGTGGTGCTCAGTTCGCAGTGGGCCATGGCTGCGGCGTGCTCGGCGTTCCGATCAAGGACGGCCAGAACGTGGTCTGCCATTTCTAGGGTGGGACAGCGCCACGAGTACTGGATCTGGGCGATGCGGGCAGGCAAGTTGTCGGCGGTGGCCTGTCCTTGGGTGAAGATGGCGTCGGAGAGGCTCCAGCCGCCGAAGCTGGGCAGCATGGCATCTTGCATGATGCGCGAGGAGGTGTACATGCTCATCAAGGCTACGTTGGCCCCAGGTGCGCGGGCGGCGGAGTGGGAGGCCGGGATGGGCGAGTTCGGGTTGGCGTTGAGCTGCCACGTTTCCGGTTCGTCGCAAACAAAGGTGTAGACCTTGCTGTAGTAGCTGCCACATTGGGTGTCCCAGCGGGCAGTGTTGCACAGTGGCAGCATGTAGAACGGGTGGAAGCTGACGATCGCGTCAACGCCGTCGTAGTAGCCGCGCAGTCCATGGACCACCTTGGATCCTTGTACCTTCTCGGCCGGTTCACCCGTATATTTCAAGGTCCCGGCGATGCCGTGCACTTCCATGGCGTGCTTGGTGCCCAGCAGCCCGGCCAAGGTCGAGATGCCCAGTGCCGAGTGCGGGTCGGTGTGTCCGGGGGCATGCGGGCTGAGACCGTCCCGAGGGGACTGCTCGGTTTCGGCTGACTGGCAGTTGCCAGGTACTGCGTCATATTCGGCGTAGGTGAGCAGGACCGGTCCGCTTTTTCCCGAGGACCATTGGGCGCTGAACGCCGTTGGCATGTCGGCGCTGCCTGCTTCCACCGTGAATCCCTCGGCACGCAGCAGTTCCACATACCAGCGTGCTGACTTGTATTCGCGCCAGGCGGGCTCGGCTAGGTCCCAGATGTGCTTGTGCCAGGTGGAAAGCTTCGGCATGTTGTCGGTGATCCACTGCTGGGCGGTGGTTTTGGCCGCCATGGTCAGTTCCGTGCCGGCGGTTGTTTCTGTGGGGGTGAGAGTCATGGTGGCTTCCTGCTGTGAGTCGGTGACGGGTGTCATTGCGGGATCTTCGGGTCAGAGAGTGGTTGCGAACAAGTCCGCAGGCACGTGCAGCACATGCAGCCCGCGACCATGCACGGCCGCTTTTAGGGTGGGGGCGAAGTCGCCGGCGCTGGTAATGGCGTGGCCCGTGCCGCCGAACGCGGTTGCAAGGGCTGCCCAGTTGGGCTGGGCAAGGTCTACGCCCACGGCAGGAATGCCGCGGTCCTCTTCGTTGGACCGGATCTCGGCGTATCCGCCGTTGTTGACGCATACGACGACCAAATCGATCCGCTGCTCAACTGCGGTGATCATTTCCTGCACGGCAAACATGAGGGCGCCGTCACCTAAAATGCAGACGACCGGACGTTCCGGGGCGGCAATCTTTGCCCCGATCGAGGCGGGGAGGCCGTAGCCGAGGGTTGCATAGGCCGGGGTGTAGAGGAAGGAATGCGGTGATTCCTGTGGAATGAACGACGCCGTGCCCAGGTAGGTGATTTGCGAGGAGTCGCCGCCCACAATGGTGTTGGACGGCAGCACCGAGGCGGCCTCCTCGGCTATCCGGCTCAATTCGGGAGAGAGCGCCCGGGCTTGGCTGCGCAGCGTGTCGCGGAGTGGGCCAAAGTCGGCGGCGGGGCGCTGCAGCCCACCAATTTCCTTGAGCAATTGGTGGACGATGGCGGCCGAGTCCCCGATGAGCGCGATGTCGGAGGCGAGGTTCTTATTGGCCTGTGAGGCAAGGATATCGACGCGGATCACGGTGCCCCGGGGTGCAAGCTTTCCGCCCCACATTTCGGACTCGCCGACCTTGGACCCAATGACCAGCAGCACGTCAGCATCGTCGCAGATCTCCTGCGCGGCCGGTAGCCGAATGTCCGAGCCCAGTGAGAGGGGGTGGGATTCGGGAAGGGCGCCCTTGCCGTTGAGGGTTGTGACGACAGCGGCCTGCAGCAGCTGCGCGAGGTCGACCAGTGCCGGACCTGCGGATATGGAGCCTCCGCCAGCCAGAATGACGGGTCGCTTGGCGGCGCGCAACAGTGCAACGGCCTTCGCCACGTCCTGGACCTCAGCCTCCTGCCCGGCGCGTCTAGAGCGCGCCTCGAGCAGCCCGTCCGGGCAGTCCGACATGCCTTCGAGGATGTTCAGCGGCACCTCGATGTGGACCGGGCGGGGCCGGCCGTAGCGGAAGATTTCAAAGGCGTCGTGGACGGCCTCGACGGCTTCCGTTGCCGAGTGGACGCGGCGGCTCCATTCCACAATGGCGCCCGCGGCCGCCGTGGAGTCCTTCGTCTCGTGCAGGGACCCGATGTCGGCGAATTCCTCGCCCTCCGGGACGCCGGGGGAGAGGATGATCAGCGGGCGGGATTCGCAGTAAGCGGTGCCGGCGGCGGAGAGGGCGTTGAGCAGCCCTGGGCCCGAGGTGGTGATAACCACGCCTGGCAGCCCCGTCTGTTGGGCCCAGCCGTCGGCCCCATAGCCGGCGCCTTGTTCGTGGCGGGTCGTGACAGGATGGATGTCCAGGGGTGCCAGATGGCGGTAGAACTCGAGATTGTGGGTGCCCGGAATTCCAAAGATAGTGTCAATGCCGTAGTTGCGCAGCGTCTTCAATACCGAGTAGCCGGCATTGTTGGTGAACGGCAGGCTGTCGGCGGCGGCGAGGGCCGTGGCTTGGGTTTGCATGGATTTCCTTCCTAGGAATTCAAGGAGTGTAGTGCGGGGGCGCCGCCGGATCCGTGCCCGGCGGGCTGCTGCTCGGCGGTGAACTGGCAGGCCCCGTCCATCCAGGTTTGGAGCACGCCGATGCCGGAAATTCCCTCGGCGGCAATGGTGAGGGGGTCGCTGGCGAGGACGGCGAAGTCCGCCTTCTTGCCCACGGACAGCGAGCCGAGGTCATCCTCGCGGCCCAGTGCCGTCGCCGCGTTGATGGTGTGGGCGGCCAGGGCTTCCCCGGCCGTGATGCACAAGTTGTCGGCGCCGAGCTTGTGGCCGTTGCGGGTGACGCGGGTGACGGCGGCCTGGATGGCCTCGAGGGGGCGCGGCTCGGCAACCGGCGCATCGGAACTGATGGTGACCGGGACCCCTGCCTCAATGAATTCGCCCAGGGGGTTGAAGCGCTCGCCGGGAGTGCCGATGGCCTGTTGCACTCCCTCACCCCAGTTGTAGTAGTGCTGCGGCTGGTTGACGGGGCGGATGCCGGCGGCGGCCATACGTCCGATTTGTTCCAGGGTGGGCAGTCCGCAGTGCTCGATCCGGTGCCGGGCGTCGGCATCGGGGCGCTGCGCCTGTGCCGCTTCAATGGAGTCAATGACCATTTCAATTGCGGTCGGCGACTGGGCGTGAGTGGCCGTTTGCAGGCCGGCCGCGTGTGCCCTGCCGACCAGCTTCTTGTATTCGGCCGGCTCATGGTACAACTGGCCGGTGCGGCAGGGGTCGCCCACATATCCGTCGGGGAAGTATGCGGTCCACCCGCCAAGGGTGCCGTCGGCATAGAGCTTGATGCCGGCGAAACTCAGCCGGGCATTGCCAAACTGGCCGTGCAGGCCAATGTCGAGGGCGTCGTCGAGCAGGTGGGAGAGCAGGTACATGCTCACGCGAACCTTGAGCTGGTTCTGCTCGGCCAGACGGAGGTACATGTCGAACTCGCGGCGCGAGACCTGGGCGTCACCGATGCTTGTCACGCCGCCGGACAGGAAGCTTTCCTGTGCTACGCCCAACTGCCGAAGGTGTTCGGCGGGCTCGTCGGCCAGGTGGAAGTTGGGGCCGTGGTGGCCGATCTTGACCCCGTCAACACCGGTGAGGATGTTGCATGCGGCGTCGGACAGCTCGCCCGTCAGTTCGCCGCTGCCGTCGCAGAAGAACTCCCCGCCCTGGGGATTCGGGGTGTCCGCCGTGATGCCGTTGAGGGCCAAGGTGTGGGAGTTGACGACGCCGCCGTGTCCAGAGGCGTTCATCAAGTACACCTCGCGGTCGATGGCAACGGCATCGAGTTCGAAGCGTGTGGGGTGACGTTCCTCGGCAAGGTTCCGGTGTTCGTACCCGTAGCCACGCACGGGGAGGCCGTTGGGGATTTTCTCCGCCGCTTCCAGGAGCAGGGCCACAATTTCGGGGATACTGCCGGCTTTGTCCGGCCCGCAGTCCACCCAGCTCATCATCTGCCCGTACATCAGCGGGTGGGCGTGGGCGTCAATGAACCCGGGCACGAGGGTGGCAGGGCCGAAGTCGCGCACCTCGGGGTCGGGGCTTCCGTGCAGGGCGGCTGTTTCACGGCACTCGGCGAGGCTTCCGACGGCGGCAATTTCCGGACCAATCATGAGGAAGGCTTCGGCGCTGGGTCGGGACGGGTCCATGGTGTGAATGGTGCCAGCGGTGACAATGACGGGGCGGTGCCCGAAGGGCCGGTTTTCGAAGGCGTTGAGCTTGCGCAAGATCTTCTCCCTAGGATCGGAGGATGGATGGGGAACGTTTGGGGACTTCAATGACGGGGGACTCCGGACGTCCGGAAGACGCCCAGGTAATCACGTTGTGTGCTTGTTGTCTGACATACTCGGCGTCGGTGAAGTCAGACAGGTAGGCCATGTGGGGTGTGATGAGGATGCGGGGGCTGCCCAGAAGCGGGTGGCTGCCAAAGGAGGGAGGCTCCTCGTCCAGGACGTCGAGTCCGGCACCGGACAGGTGCCCGGTGTTGATGGACTCTCGCAGTGCCTGCGAGTCGATGAGTGCACCACGGCTGACGTTGACCAGGTAGGCGCCCGGGGGCATTGCGGTCAGGAACGGCTCATCAACCATGCCGGCGGTCCCGGGCGTCAGGGGCATGTGCAGGGACAGCACCGTTGAGGTGTCCCTGACTTCCTCCAGCGAGGTGCGACGGATTCCCGCATCCGCTAACCGCCCACGGACCTCTGGGGTGTCGGGCAGCACAGGGTCGTGGCCCACCACCTCGCCAAACAAGGCGCCGGCGAGCTCGGCGAATCGGGTGCCTATGCGACCGAGCCCCACAATGCCCAGACGAGCCTGACTGAGCCGCCGGGGGACGACGCTGTCCCTAGCATTCCATTCCCCTGATTGCACAGTGGCACCGTAGAAGGGGATCCCGCGGGTCAAGGAAAGCGTCAGGGCCAAGGCATGGGTGGCCACTTCTTCCGTGGCGGCGCCGGGAATGTTCGTGACCCAGATTCCGCGTTGGCGGGCGGCTTCAACATCAACGTTGTTGAAGCCCATGGACAGCAGGGCGATGATCCGCAGCGATGGCATCCCGTCCATCATGGCGGCGGTGACAGACGCATAGCCAACAAGTAGGGCCGTTGCGTCATGCGCAAGGGCGACAATGCGCAGCGAGTCCTGGGTGTTCAGGTAGTCGACGGCAAACCCCGCCTCCGTGAGCATGCGCTTCCCGGTGCGGAAGTCGACGTCGTCCATGTCCGTGTAGACGGCACGTAGGGTTTTCGCGGCAGTTGCCGAAGCTTTGCCGGGAGGGTTGGCCACGTGGGTGTCAGTGGACATGGCTAAGGAACTTTCGGGTGCGTTCGTGCTTCGGGCTGGTGAAGAATTCCTCCGGTTCGGCCTGTTCCACGATGACGCCCCCGTCGAACAAGGTGACCTCGTTGGCCACGCGGCGGGCAAAGCGCACCTCGTGGGTGACAACGATCATGGTCATGCCTGATTCGGCGAGGTTTTCCATGACCTCGAGCACTTCACCGACCAGTTCGGGATCCAGGGCCGAAGTGGGTTCGTCAAAGAGCATCACCGACGGGTTCATGACCAAGGCCCTGGCGATGGCGACGCGTTGCTGCTGTCCGCCGGAAAGTTCGGATGGGTAGTGGTCGGCACGGTTGTCCAGGCCAACCTTCTTGAGCATTTCCCTGGTCTGGGCGTGGGCCTCGTGGCGCGAGATGCCCTTGACGCTCGTCAACCCAAGCATGACGTTGCGCTCTGCCGTCAGGTGCGGAAAAAGGTTGAAGCGCTGGAACACCATCCCCACTTCCTGCCGCTGGACGGCTAGCGTGCGCTCGGGTAGATGTAAAGTCTTCCCCTTGTGCTCTTTGCTGCCGATCCTTGAGCCCTTGAGCAGGATCTGGCCGGAATCGGCTGGTTCCAGGAGGGCCATGAGGCGTAGCATGGTCGACTTACCTGAACCCGAGGGGCCCAACACAGCCTTGACTTGGCCCTTTTGGATGTCGAACTCCACGCCCTTGAGGACCTGGTTGCCGCCGTAGGTTTTGTGCAGGTCACGCACTTGAAGGATGGGCTGCTGGGTCATTGTGGGCTCCTGGGACGGTGTGATTGCAGTCTTCATGAGATTCCCATCGCGGCAGGGACGGCGGAGTCAGTGGGCTTCTTGGTCTTCGCCGACTTTGACGTCCAGGCGAACTTCTTTTCAAGCATGTTCTGCAGGATTGACAGGATGGAGACGATCACGAGGTAGTAGACGATCGCCGCTGCGTAATATTCGGCATACCTGAACGTAATGTTCACGCCCACCTGTGCCGTTGTCAGCAGCTCTCGCAGCGAGATGACGGAGGCCAGCGATGAGTATTTGATCAGGCCGATGAATTCATTTCCGGTGGGAGGAAGTGCGATCCTGATGGCCTGGGGCAGCACCACCTTGACCATGACCTTTGCCGGGGACATGCCTAGGGCGCGCCCTGCGAGGGCTTGACCGTCATCGACGCTCAGCAGGGCTGAGCGGATGATTTCTGACATGAATGCTGCTTCCACCAGACCCAGTCCCACGGATGCCGCAATGAAGGGAGAGAACCAGTCGGCGCGCAGCGCTGGCATGATTTGGGGAAGCGCGTTCCACATGATGAGCAGGACCAGAAGTGCAGGGATTGCCCTGAAGAACCACACATAGAAGTGGGCCGGTGCCCTCAGGTAGGACTGTTTGGCTGTGCGACCGACGGCCATGAAGAAGCCGATGACGGTTGCCAGGATAAGCGAGACAAGCGCGACGGCGACGGACAGAGCCGCACCCTTCATAAAGTCGACGCTGACCAGCTGCTCGAAGAAGATGTTTGGATCAAAAAGCATTATCTATGCACTCTCGTGAGAATCTTGGGCCGGGCCCACTTCCATGTGCGGACCGGGATGCACCATGGTGCGGTGTGTAAAGCGCGGGGCAGCGAAGGCGGAAGCGTGTTACTTGACGTCGACGATGGTCGGTTCCAGGTTGTACTTCTCGGCGATTTTTGCCAACGAGCCGTCGTCCTTCAATGCCTTGAATGCGGAGGCGATCGCGGGGGACATGGCGCTGTCCTTTTTGGTGAACACACCGAAGGTGGTGTCGGGGTCAAAGACCTGGCTGGCCATTTCGAGTTTGCCCTTGTTTTGGGTCACCATGTAGGCGGCGGCAACGTTGGTTTCAACCAAGACATCGCCCTTCCCATTGAGGACGGCCAAAACAGTGTCGGAAGTCTTCGGGTATTCGGAGAGTACCGGTACGCTCTTGCCTGCGGCCTTGCACTCCTCGACGAGCGCCGTGACCGATGCGGCGTTGCTGGACGCTGCCTGGGCAACCACCTTGCGGCCGCACAGGTCAAGCTTGTTCTTGAGTTCGGGGGCGAGGCCCGGTGCGGCAAGGGCAGCGGGGCCCGCATTCATGATGGGGGTGGCATCCGCAACCTCCATGCGGGCCGGGCTTGTGTACAGCCCGCCGAGGATGATGTCACAACGTCCTGTCTGCAGGCCGGGCATTAGGCCGTCAAATGAGGTGACCTCAAACTTAACCTTCACGCCCCAGTAGTCGGCCAGTGCGCGGCCGGCGTCGGCGTCGAAGCCGATAATGTCGCCTCCGGAACCGTCGGCGTAGTACTCAAGGGGCGGGTACTCCGGGTCGATGCACAAGGTGACCTGCCCGGCCTTGACCAAGTCCTTAGGGGTGTTGCTGTTCCCGGCAGCAGCGTCGTTCCCGGCGGAGGCTGAACAGCCGGAAAGTGCCAGCAGGCTGATTGAGGTAGCTGCAGCAAGTTTGAAGAATTTCGCCATTGTAGTTCTCCTTGTGATGGGGCATTGCTGCTCTCGGTCGCGAGCCAGCCAGTTGTCTTATCGAGTGTGTGACACAGAGCACGTAAAGTCAACAGATTATTTGTAAATCTCACGTTGTGACTTAAATCTGACGCGTATTCTGGCATTTTTACTAACAATTTTTTAGAATATAATCGATTCGATCAATGATCTGTCACTGTGGGGTGGTTGCTGGTATAAAGAGTGCATGGACCAATTGGACAGACTGCTCGTAGACGAGCTGCAGGCCGACGGGAGGGCCTCATACAGCGACCTGGCCAAATCAGTGGGCAGCAACCGGACGCTGGTTGCCTCCCACGTCAACGACTTGATGAGCTCCGGCAAGGTGAAAGTCATTGCCGCGGTCCATCCGCGCGTCTTGGGGCTAGTGGTTTTGGCCCACCTGTCGGTGCGAATCTCAGGTGCCGGCGAGGCGATCCTGCGCCGGCTCGAGGCACTTGACTCCGCCGTTTACATTTCCGAAACGACCGGAAGCCATCAGATAGTCGTCGAGGTCCGGATGGGCGGGATGGGCGAGCTATATGACACCGTTGCCATGATCAGCGGTCTGGAAAATGTTCTGGGCGTGAACGTCCTGCTGTACGAACGCGTCATCCGGAGCTTGTTTCTTGGTGAAGAACCGGTTTTGGAACGGCTGTCCTTGGACCAGACCGACATTGACATCATGCGGATACTGCAGCTTGACGGCCGCCGCGGCTTCGCCGAGATTGGTGAAGCCGTCGGTGTCTCCATGAGCACCTGCCGGTCACGGGCGCTGCGCCTTATTGACGCCAATATAATGCAGATTGGGGCCATCACCCGCCGGAGCGGCACTAACGGATCCGTTATCTTTGGCTGCGGCATGTCGTTAATCGGGGACGTATCAGCGGACGTGGTAGACCTTCTCGCGGAAGTGGAAGGTGTTGAATTCGTTGCGCGGACCATCGGCCGGTTCTCCCTGGTTGCCACCATTGCCACGGATTCGCAATACCACTATAACGAAATCGTTTCCCGCATCAGGTCCCTGAACGGGGTCAGGCACATTGAAACCTGGCTGCACACCCGGATCGTCCAGGAACGCTATGAAAATACACTTGACCAATTGACCGCGATGGTCAGCCGCTAGGCAAGCCCCAAGCCCGCGGTGCTAGGCTCCAATCAGAAATTGTGGCTGGAGGCCCCATGCGGATGTTGCGGATGACCGACTGGTGGGACAGATTCTTTACCATAAGCATTATTTTGAAGGGGCTTGACGGCCTGTTGGAACTGGTGGGCGGCACCCTCCTGCTGTTCATTGCGCCGGCCAAAATCCATGACATTGCCGTCCTGCTCACCCAGCCGGAACTGGCCGGGGACCCGAACGATTTCGTAGCCACCCACATCCTGCAGGGCGTGTCCGGGCTGAGCGGCCACGTAGTCCTTTTTGCTGCGCTGTACCTGCTGGCCCATGGCATAGTGAAGGTGGTGCTGGTGGCGGCGCTGCTACTGGATCAGTTGTGGGCCTACCCCTGGATGATTGCCGTCCTGTCCCTGTTCATCCTGTACCAGCTGTATCTGCTGGCGGTCCGGCCATCAGCTGGACTCGTGGCGTTGACGGTATTTGACGCCATCATCGTGGTCCTCACCTGGCACGAATACCGGCGGCACCGGAAACGGGCCAAAACTTAAAGGACAGCACGTGAAATTTCTCACTGTCGGTGCAGGCGCAACCGGCGGCTACTTTGGCGCCTGCCTGTCCCGGGCCGGCCGGGACGTGAGTTTTTTGGTCCGGGAAAAACGTGCCCAGTTCCTGCAACAGCGCGGGCTGCGCATTGTGGAAGGGGAGACCGAAACCCGGATTGCACCCCGAGTGCTCACGGCCGGGACGCTGGGCGGGACGTTCGACGTCGTCCTTCTCACGGTCAAGGGTCCCGGCCTGGAACAGGCCATCGCCGACATGGCGCCGGCCATAGGGCCAGCTACGCTCATTGTGCCGTTCCTGAATGGCATGGGGCACATGGATGCGGTGGCCGCCGCGTTCGGTGCGGAGAGGGTGCTGGCTTCCGTGGTGCACCTGGTGGGCACCATCAACGCCGACGGCGACATTGCGATCCTCAACCCGCTGGCGCGCTGGACACTGGGCGAGCAGGGCGGCACCGCGGACGACGGCGTGTCCGCGCGTGTGCAGGCGTTGCTGGCCGAGATTTCCGTGCCCGGCTTCGAAGCCGTGGCCGTGCCGAACGGGCTGGCCGCCATGTGGCACAAGTGGGTGTTCATTGTTGCCGCAGGCGTGGTCACCTGCCTGATGCGCGGACCAGTGGGAGCCATTGCCGGGGTGCCGGGTGGGTCGGAGTTTGTGGCGGCGGTGCTGGCGGAAGTGTCGGCGGTGGCGGCCGCGGCGGGTTTCCCCGTGGACGGTGAGGAGCAGGCAGGCAACCTCTCATTCCTTACCCAGCCGGGCTCGGCCTTCACGTCCTCGCTCTACCGTGATGTTACGGCGGGGCTGCCCCACGAAGGCGAGCAGATAGTGGGGGACTTTACCCGCCGCGCAGCCGGACTGGGGGTTGCGGTGCCGCTGGTGGACCTGGCACTCATGCAGCTGCGCGTCAGCGGGGACACCCGCGACTGAAGTGCAGGAACCATTGGGCGCCACGGGTGCTGGAGCCTAGGCGTCCGGGTGCGGATGTTTGCTGGTGCCTTGGCAATTGAATCCCAGCCAAGGACAACGTGGCTCTGTGGGGGTCGGCTCTAGGGGAACCGGTGCAGCGCCTGTGCAGGCAGGACCCTCCTCCTGGTGTTCTTGCCGGCGGCGAGGTGGTTGGGTGGGCCGCAGTCCACCCGCGCCTGAAGTACGACGG